>NZ_JACVVF010000029.1:0-64401 GCF_016648095.1 Pseudomonas sp. S32 | reverse complement strand
GCTGGGGATGGGCGGCGGGTTCTACGATCGCAGCCTGGCCTATCAGGCAAGCCGTAAAACGTGGAAGAAGCCACTGCTGCTGGGGCTGGCCCATGAATGCCAGAAGGTGGAGCGGCTGGCGCAGGCCAGTTGGGATGTACCGCTGCAGGGCACGGTCTCGGACCGCCACTGGTACCTGGCGCCGCAGTAGGCCGTGCCGCTTGTGGGGGTCAACGTTGCGGCTGGCTGGCCTCGGCGGCCGCCTGATAGGCGTTGTCCAGCTTGCGCTCCCAGAACCCTTGCGCATAACCGGTGGTGACCACACCCAAGCCAAAAATGAACACCAGGACCCAAAGCAGGTCCGGCTTTTTACGTTGATTCATCGACGATTGCCCCCCAGGCAAACTGTTCAGTGCTCGGCGACTTTTTGCGTAGCGCCGTAGCATCGCACTTCAAACGGGGCGCATTCTCCGACAACATGCGTCCGCAAGCAAACCTTGACGTCAACCGGCTGTCGGTTTAGTTCAATACGTTATTTCAAAACTTTTCAGGAGCACCGCGCATGGCCTATTGGCTGATGAAGTCCGAGCCCGACGAGCTGTCCATCGAGGCCCTGGGGCGGTTGGGTGAGGCGCGCTGGGACGGGGTGCGCAACTACCAGGCGCGCAATTTTCTGCGGGCCATGAGCGTTGGCGATGAGTTCTTCTTCTACCATTCCAGCTGCCCGCAGCCTGGGATTGCGGGCATCGCCAAGGTGGTGCGCGCGGCGTACCCGGACCCCACCGCCCTCGACCCGCAAAGCCACTATCACGACGCCAAGGCCACCGCCGATAAAAACCCCTGGAGCGCGGTGGACGTAGCCCATGTGCAGACCCTGCCGCGGGTGCTGGAGCTGGGCTGGCTGAAGCAGCAAGCCGAACTGGCCGAGCTGCCACTGGTGCAAAAAGGCAGCCGCCTTTCAGTGATGCCGGTCACCCCCGCGCAGTGGGCGGCGGTGCTGGCCTTGCGCTAGGCCTCACAGCCAGCCCGCCCGCCTTACTGTACGATGAGGTTGTTGAACAGCAGGTCCTCGACGATCGGCTTGCCCTCTTCGGCTTCCATCACCTGCTGAACCTGCTTCAGTGCCTCCTGGCGCAGGTGCTCCTTGGCCTCGACATTGCTCATGCTGTCTACCGTCTGCTGGGCGAACAGTGCCACCAGCTGGTTACGGATCAACGGCTCGTGGCTCTGCACAGCCTTGGCCGCTTCATCGCCGGTGACCCGCAGGGCTACGTCAGCCTTGTACACCCGCAGGCGAGGGCCACCGTCGAGGGCATAATTGCCTACGAATGGAGGGTTGAGGCTGATATAGGCGACCTTGGGCGCGCCTTCCTTGGCTTCTTCGGCCAGGGCTGCGGCAGGTAGCACCAGGGCCAGTACCATCAAGATCCACGCTTTCACGAATTCGCTCCTCAATACAGTTGCCGCCAGCTTACCCAGCGCGCCGCGCAAACCCAAGCCCGGGCTTATGCCTGCCCATCAGGGCAGGCCATGCTCGTTGACCCGGCGGGCCGGCCTCCTACACTTATCGGCCATTACCCGTAAAGGAATAGCCCACGATGAAAGCCTTGCTGTGCAAAACCCTGGGCCCGGCAAGTGGCCTGGTACTCGAAGAGGTGGCAAGCCCGCTCCCCAAGCCAAACGAGGTGCTGCTGGATGTGCGTGCCGCCGGGGTCAATTTCCCGGACACCCTGATCATCGAAGGCAAGTATCAGTTCCAGCCTGCCCTGCCCTTTTCACCTGGCGGGGAGGCCGCGGGGGTGGTGGCGGCGGTTGGCGAAAAGGCTGGTGCCTTCAAGGTAGGAGACCGGGTGATGGCGCTGACCGGCTGGGGTGCATTCGCCGAGCAGGTGGCGGTACCGGCCTACAACCTGCTGCCGATACCGGCGGGCATGGATTTCACCACCGCCGCAGCCTTCGGCATGACCTATGGCACCTCGATGCATGCCCTGCACCAGCGGGGCCGGTTGCAGCCAGGGGAAACCCTGCTGGTGCTGGGCGCATCCGGTGGCGTGGGGCTGGCGGCGGTTGAAATCGGCAAGGCTATGGGCGCCCGGGTAATCGCAGCGGCCAGCAGTGCCGAGAAACTGGCGGTGGCCAAAGCTGCCGGGGCAGACGAGCTGATCGACTACAGCGCAGGCAGCCTGCGCGAAGAAATCAAGCGCTTGACCGGGGGTAACGGTGTGGATGTGATCTACGACCCGGTGGGCGGCGAGCTGTTCGAACAGGCGGTACGCGGGCTGGCCTGGAACGGCCGGTTGCTGGTAGTGGGCTTTGCCAGTGGTGTGATCCCGCAGCTTGCAGCCAACCTGGTGCTGCTCAAGGGCGCGGCGGTGCTGGGCGTGTTCTGGGGGGCTTTCGCACAGCGCCAGCCCCAGGACAACGCGGCAAACTTCCAGCAGCTGTTTGCCTGGTACGCCGAGGGCAAGCTGAACCCACTGGTGTCGCACATCTACCCACTGGCCGAGGCCGGGGCGGCCATCGACAAGCTGGGCCAGCGGCAGGCAGTGGGCAAGCTGGTGGTGTCAGTGCCGTGAGGGCGCTACCGCCTCAGGCCTCGCCCAGGTTGTGACAGCGCCTGAAACGCGCCTCCAGGCTGCGGTCAGGCATCTGGTGAGTACGCAGGGCGTTGAGTGTTTGCTCGACATAATCGCGCGTAGTGCCGTAGCGCCCTGCTGCACGGGCCAGAATGTGGCTGAGCAGCGTGTCTGGCAGGTTACCTGCGTAGCACGGCAAATGGCGCTCCAGCACAAAGCCCAATGCCTGCACCTTGCTGCCGTCGCCCAGCCGGCAATTCAGCCAATGGGGGCGGTACGCTGGGTAGGGCATCTCCCGTTGCCACAAGGCCATCAACGAGGCGTCCAGTGTGCGCTCGTCCAGCCTGTAGGCGAAGCCGCTGCAGGAGCCACCACGGTCCAGGCCGAAGACCAGCCCAGGGGTTTCTGGCGTGCCACGGTGCTCGTGCGACCACAGGTACAGGCCGCGGTGATAGCCGTGCACCCGCGCCCGCTGACGCTCCACGGCGCTGCACTCTGGCCGCCAGATCAATGAGCCGTAGGCAAACAACCACACTGGCCCACCCGGGTGCTGCGACAGGGTGGCCTGCATGGAAGTGTGCAACTGCTCACGTGTGAGGGGCTGGCCAAAATCGAGTGACGGGGGGTAGTTAACTTTCCAGGACGAACTTTCAAGTGCCGACATAAGCTGCCGCCAGGAGTCTCCGCATACAAAAACATGTAACCCAACTAGGCCTTGAGGCACACGCAGTGCCCACTCGCCGCGGCCGGCATGGGCCGGGACGCCAACAAAGCGGGCCCGGACCTTGTATAAGCTAAGTCAGGAAGTTGAGGCGGACAAGCGCATGTCGAAATTTTCATGCAAGCAGCCGACGACCGGAACTTATTGTTTCAAGGCCAGTGAAAGTTAGTGATCAAGGCGGCAACAATTACCGCCTTATACCCCGATGTTCAAACTTCGGTTATTAGCCCCGGGGGGCGTAGGCGAAGACGTCGGCACGCATACGGTGCGCATCCATGCCCGCTTCAACCAGGGCGTCGAGGGTGGCATAGATCATGTTGGGCGAGCCGCTGGCATAGACGTGTACGCTGTTGAGGTCACTGATGTCCTCGCAGACCGCTTGGTGCAGCATGCCGCAGCGCCCTTCCCAACCACACAGGTCGCTGACCACCTGGTGCAGGTACAGGTTGGGCAACTGCAACCACTCGTCCCAGTGTTCGATCTGGTAGAAGTCCTCTGGCCGGCGCACGCCCCAGTACAGGTGGACCGGGTGCTTGAACCCTTGAGCGCGGCAGTGCTCGACCAGGCTGTGCATCTGCCCCATGCCGGTGCCAGCAGCGATCAGCACCAGTGGCCCGTCAGGCAGTTCGGCCAGGTGTGTGTCGCCGAAGGGCATTTCAATGCGCGCCAGGCGGTCGTGCTGCAGTTGTTCGATCAACTGTACCGCGCTGGGTTCGCGCGCCAGCACATGCAGCTCAAGCTCGCGGCCGGCATGGGGGGCGGATGCCAGCGAAAACGCCGCCTGCTTGCCGCCCTGGCGTTCGATCATCAGGTACTGCCCGGCATGGTAACGCAGCGGCTTGCCCGCTGGGGCACGCAAGCGGACGCGCCAGACGTCGCCGCCAACCTCGCGGCACTCACTCACGGTGCACGCCAGTTTGCGCACCGGCAGTTCGCCCAGGGCAAGCACGCCATCCCACAGCAGCACGCAGTCCTCCAGAGGTTCGGCAAGGCAGGTGAACAGCTCACCATGATCGCGCACCTCACCGTCCTGGCGCACGCGGCCCTCTACCAACAACGCGGCGCAGACATGGCAATTGCCATTGCGGCAGCTGTTGGGGCAGTCATAACCCAGCCGGCGCGCTCCATCCAGGATCCTTTCACCGGGCTCGAGCGCCAACACCGCCCCGGACGGCTGCAACGTTACCTGCATCAATCTATTCCCAACTGATCCCACAGCTCATCGATACGCCGGGTAACGGCTTCGTCCTTGACGATAACCCGCCCCCACTCGCGTGTAGTCTCGCCCGGCCACTTGTGGGTGGCATCCAGGCCCATCTTCGAACCCAACCCCGACACCGGTGACGCGAAGTCCAGGTAGTCGATCGGCGTGTTGTCGATCATCACCGTATCACGCTTGGGGTCCATGCGCGTGGTGATGGCCCAGATCACGTCGTTCCAGTCGCGGGCATTGATGTCGTCGTCGGTCACGATAACGAACTTGGTGTACATGAACTGTCGCAGGAACGACCATACACCCAGCATCACGCGCTTGGCATGCCCTGGGTACTGCTTCTTCATGGTCACTACCGCCATGCGGTACGAACAACCTTCAGGCGGCAAGTAGAAGTCGACGATTTCCGGGAACTGCTTCTGCAGGATCGGCACGAACACTTCGTTGAGCGCCACACCCAGGATGGCAGGCTCATCCGGCGGCCGACCGGTGTAGGTACTGTGATAGATCGGTTTCTGCCGATGGGTGATGCGCTCCACGGTGAACACCGGGAAGCTGTCGACTTCGTTGTAGTAACCGGTGTGGTCGCCGTAAGGCCCTTCGGGGGCCATCTCGCCCGGGTGAATCACACCCTCGAGGATGATCTCGGCACTGGCTGGAACCTGCAGGTTGCTGCCCCGGCACTTGACCAGCTCGGTGCGGTTGCCGCGCAACAGGCCGGCGAAGGCGTATTCGGAAAGCGTATCGGGCACCGGGGTCACGGCGCCCAGAATGGTCGCAGGGTCGGCGCCCAGCGCAACGGCGACGGGGAATGGCTGCCCGGGGTGCTTCTCGCACCATTCGCGGTAGTCGAGGGCACCGCCACGGTGGCTCAGCCAACGCATGATGACCTTGTTGCGGCCAATCACCTGCTGGCGGTAGATGCCCAGGTTCTGGCGGTCCTTGTTCGGGCCGCGGGTAACGGTGAGGCCCCAGGTAATCAGCGGCGCCACGTCGCCTGGCCAGCAGTGCTGCACCGGCAACGCACCGAGGTCGACCTCATCACCCTCCAGCACCACCTCCTGGCACACGGCGTCCTTGACCACCTTGGGCGCCATCGACACGACCTTCTTGAAGATCGGCAGCTTTGACCAGGCATCCTTGAGGCCTTTTGGCGGCTCAGGCTCCTTGAGGAAGGCCAGCAACTTGCCGATTTCGCGCAACTCGTCGACAGACTCGGCGCCCATGCCCATGGCCACCCGCTGTGGCGTACCGAACAGGTTGCCCAGCACCGGCATGTCGAAGCCTGTGGGCTTCTCGAACAACAATGCCGGGCCTTTGGCGCGCAGGGTACGGTCGCAGACCTCGGTCATTTCCAGGACGGGAGAGACCGGGACCTGGATGCGCTTGAGCTCGCCGCGCTGTTCCAGGCCACGGATGAAGTCGCGCAAGTCGCGATACTGCATGCAGAAGCCTCGTGTTGGCCGTGTCGATCGGGGGTGCAGAGTGTAGCGCAAATGAATTGGGGCCGCTTCGCAGCCCTTCGCGGGCAAACCCGCAAAGGGCTGCAAAACAGCCCCAATCAATAACCGCCGGAAATGCTTACTTGCGCTTCATCGACAGGAAGAACTCGTCGTTGGTCTTGGTCTGCTTGAGCTTGTCGACCAGGAACTCGATCGCGGCGATCTCGTCCATCGGGTGCAGCAGCTTGCGCAGAATCCACATGCGCTGCAGCTCGTCGTCGGCAGTGAGCAGCTCTTCGCGGCGGGTACCGGAACGGTTGATATTGATGGCCGGGAACACGCGCTTTTCGGCGATGCGGCGGTCCAGCGGCAGCTCCATGTTACCGGTGCCCTTGAACTCCTCGTAGATCACTTCGTCCATCTTCGAGCCGGTTTCGACCAGCGCGGTGGCGATGATGGTCAGCGAGCCGCCTTCTTCGATGTTACGCGCAGCGCCAAAGAAGCGCTTTGGCTTTTCCAGGGCGTGGGCGTCGACACCACCGGTGAGTACCTTGCCGGAGCTCGGGATCACGGTGTTGTAGGCACGTGCCAGACGGGTGATGGAGTCCAGCAGGATCACCACGTCCTTTTTGTGCTCGACCAGGCGCTTGGCCTTCTCGATGACCATCTCGGCCACCTGCACGTGACGGGTGGGTGGCTCGTCGAAGGTGGACGCAACCACTTCGCCGCGCACGGTGCGCTGCATTTCGGTCACTTCTTCAGGGCGCTCGTCGATCAGCAGGACGATCAGGTGGCACTCAGGGTTGTTACGGGTAATGTTCGCCGCGATGTTCTGCAGCATGATCGTCTTGCCCGCCTTGGGCGGCGCGACGATCAGGCCACGCTGGCCTTTGCCGATCGGGGCGCACAGGTCGATGACGCGACCGGTGAGGTCTTCGGTGGAGCCGTTACCGGCTTCCATCTTCAGGCGCTTGTTGGGGAACAGCGGCGTCAGGTTTTCGAACAGGATCTTGTTTTTCGCGTTTTCCGGGCGGTCGAAGTTGATGGTGTCGACCTTCAGCAGCGCGAAGTAGCGCTCCCCTTCCTTCGGCGGGCGGATCTTGCCGACGATGGTGTCACCGGTGCGCAGGTTGAAGCGGCGGATCTGGCTTGGCGAGACGTAGATGTCGTCAGGGCCGGCCAGGTAGGACGCATCAGCGGACCGCAGGAAACCGAAACCATCCTGGAGAATCTCCAGCACGCCATCACCGGAAATCTCTTCGCCGCTCTTCGCGTGCTTTTTCAGCAGGGCGAAGATCACGTCCTGTTTGCGCGAACGGGCCATGTTTTCGATGCCCATCTGTTCGGCCATTTCCAAAAGATCGGTAATCGGCTTTTGCTTGAGTTCAGTCAGGTTCATAAGGGGAATGACGTAATCATGTAAGAAGGGAGAATTAAGCTTTGGCTTAATGAGGCCGCGCCGCTAGATGGCGAAAGGATCGCGTACTGATTCGAATTGGGGATGCTTCGGCGACGGCATGTAGAGGGCACTGGAGAAGCAGTGCGAGGCCGAATGTAACACTTGCTTTTTTCTGCGTCTAGTGCAGTAGAAAAGAAAAGCCCCGCATTTGCGGGGCCTTTGTATCACAGGTGGGCGTCGAGGAACGCTTGCAGCTGGGATTTGGACAGCGCCCCCACCTTGGTGGCTTCGACGTTGCCGTTCTTGAACAGCATCAGCGTCGGGATACCACGTACGCCGTGCTTGGCAGGGGTTTCCTGGTTCTCGTCGATGTTCAGCTTGGCGACGGTCAGCTTGCCCTCGTAGGTACCCGCGATGTCGTCCAGTACTGGAGCGATCATCTTGCAGGGGCCGCACCACTCAGCCCAGTAATCCACCAGCACCGGGCCTTGGGCCTTCAGGACATCAGCCTCGAAGGTGGCGTCGGTCACATGTTTGATCAGATCGCTGCTCATGGATATCTCCAGGTTCGTATGCAAAAAAACGTTGCCCATCATAGCGGCACCCGCCGCCTACAGGAAGCCGCAGACGATTGAGTGTAACTATAGTTGTGGAAGACGCCGCGAATCGAAACTGTCACATGGCCTTCATAGAATCGAATGGCACATTGCCTTGCATCAAGCACAGTACGAAGGCGAGGTGCCACGCGTTGGCGACAGCCTGCTATCGTGGCACGATTGCCAGGTTAACGACCGAGAACGACCAGATCATGCCGCAAACCACCGCGAAGAACCTGTCCCTGATCGCAGCCATCGACCTTGGCTCCAACAGTTTCCACATGGTAGTGGCCAAGGCCCACCATACCGAAATCCGCATCCTTGAGCGGCTGGGCGAAAAGGTGCAGCTGGCCGCCGGCATCGACGAAGAGCGCAGGCTCAGCGAAGAAGCCATGGAGCGGGGCCTGGAGTGCCTCAAGCGCTTTGCCCAGTTGATCAACGGCATGCCGGCAGGCGCCGTACGCATCGTGGGCACCAACGCCCTGCGCGAAGCACGCAACCGCAACACCTTCATCCAGCGTGCCGAAGCCATTCTGGGCCACCCCGTTGAGGTCATTTCCGGCCGCGAAGAGGCGCGCCTGATCTACTTGGGCGTATCGCACACCCTCGCTGACACCCCGGGCAAGCGCCTGGTGGCCGATATCGGCGGCGGCAGCACCGAGTTCATCATCGGCCAGCGCTTCGAGCCGCTGCTGCGCGAGAGCCTGCAGATGGGCTGCGTCAGCTTCACCCAGCGCTACTTCCGCGACGGCAAGATCACCCCGGCCCGCTACGCCCAGGCCTACACCGCCGCGCGCCTGGAACTGATGAGCATCGAAAATGCCCTGCATCGCCTGACCTGGGACGAGGCCATCGGCTCGTCGGGCACCATCCGCGCCATTGGCGCAGCCATCAAGGCCGGTGGCCTGGGCAATGGCGAGGTCAACGCCGAAGGCCTGGCGTGGGTCAAGCGCAAGCTGTTCAAGCTGGGCGAGGTCGACAAGATCGACTTCGACGGCGTCAAGCCAGACCGTCGTACCATCTTCCCCGCAGGGCTGGCCATTCTCGAGGCGATCTTCGATGCCCTCGAACTGCAGCGCATGGACCACTGTGACGGCGCGCTTCGTGAAGGGGTGCTGTTCGACCTGCTGGGCCGCCACCACCACGAAGACGTGCGCGAACGCACCCTGAACTCGCTGATGGAGCGTTATCACGTGGACCAGGGGCAGGCGGCGCGGGTAGAGCGCAAAGCCCTGCACGCCTTCGACCAGGTGGCTGCCGCATGGGACCTGCAGGGCGGTAACTGGCGCGACCTGTTGGGCTGGGCTGCCAAGGTGCACGAAATCGGCCTGGATATCGCCCACTACCACTACCACAAGCATGGCGCCTACCTGATCGAGCACTCCGACCTTGCCGGGTTTTCCCGCGAGGACCAGCAGATGATGGCCTTGCTGGTGCGCGGCCACCGCCGCAACATCCCCAAGGACCGCTATGCCGAACTGGGCGATGAAGGCGTGAAGCTGTTGCGCCTGTGCGTGCTGCTGCGCTTTGCCATTCTGTTCCACCACATCCGTGGCAACCAGCAGATGCCAAAAGTGGAACTCAAGGCAGACGATGACCGGCTTGAAGTGGTGTTCCCGCAGGGCTGGCTGGAGCAGAACCAGCTGACCCAGGCCGACTTCGCCAACGAGGCGGAGTGGCTGGCCCGGGTCGGGTTCATCCTCAGCGTACGTTAAGTACCGGGTTGCTCAGGCGCTCCAGCAGGGTCGCCTGGGCACTGCGCGGGTTCTGGTTGCCGGTTGGCGAGCTACGCACATAGCGGCCGTCCGGCTGCAGGGTCCAGGCATGGGTGTTGTCGGTGAGGTAGGCTTCCAGCTCCTTCTTCACCCGCAACAGCAGCTTCTTGCCTTCCACCGGGAAGCAGGTCTCGACACGCTTGTCGAGGTTGCGCTCCATCCAGTCGGCACTGGACAAGTAGATCTGCTCTTCGCCGCCATTGAGGAAGTAGAACACCCGGGTGTGCTCCAGGAAGCGGCCGATGATCGAGCGCACCTGGATATTGTGCGAAACCCCCGCAATGCCTGGGCGCAGGCAGCACATGCCGCGCACCACCAGGTCGATCCTCACGCCCGACTGGCTGGCCTTGTACAGCGCCTTGATGACCTTGGCGTCGGTCAGCGAGTTGAACTTGGCGATGATGTGCGCCGGTTTGCCGTCGAGGGCAAACTGGGTTTCCCGCGCGATCATGTCCAGCATGCCCTTCTTCAGGGTGAACGGCGCATGCAGCAGTTTTTTCATGCGCAGGGTCTTGCCCATGCCGATCAGCTGGCTGAACAGCTTGCCGACGTCTTCGGTGAGGGCATCATCGGAGGTGAGCAGGCTGTAGTCGGTGTACAGGCGGGCGTTGCCGGCGTGGTAGTTACCCGTGCCCAGGTGGGCGTAGCGCACGATCTCGCCCTGCTCGCGGCGCAGAATCAGCATCATCTTGGCGTGGGTCTTGAAGCCAACCACCCCATAGATCACTACCGCCCCGGCCGCTTGCAGGCGGCTGGCCATTTGCAGGTTGGACTCTTCGTCGAAGCGCGCCCGCAGCTCGATCACCGCGGTAACCTCCTTGCCGTTACGCGCTGCATCCACCAAGGCATCGACGATTTCCGAGTTGGCCCCGGAGCGGTACAGGGTCTGGCGCACAGCGAGTACATGCGGGTCCTTGGCGGCCTGGCGCAGCAGGTCGACCACCGGCGTGAAGGACTCGAACGGGTGCATCAGCAGGATGTCCTGCTTGCCAATCACGCTGAAGATGTTGTCGGCATTCTGCAGCAGCTTGGGGATGGCCGGGGTGAACGGCAGGTACTGCAGCTCGGGGTGGCTATCCAGCCCGGTGATGCTGAACAGGCGCGTAAGGTTCACCGGCCCGTTTACCTGGTACAGCTCGCTCTCGCTCAGGCTGAACTGCTTGAGCAGGTAGTCCGACAAGTGTTTCGGGCAGGTGTCGGCTACCTCCAGGCGCACGGCATCGCCATAGCGGCGCGAGAACAGCTCACCGCGCAACGCGCGGGCCAGGTCATCGACCTCTTCGGAGTCCAGTGCCAGGTCTGCGTTGCGGGTCAGGCGGAACTGGTAGCAGCCCTTGACCTTCATGCCCTGGAACAGGTCGTCTGCGTGGGCATGGATCATCGACGACAGGAACACATAGTTGGCCCCCGCGCCGCCCACCTCTTCTGGCACCCGGATGACCCGGGGCAGCAGGCGCGGAGCCGGGATGATCGCCAGGCCCGAGTCGCGGCCAAAGGCGTCGACGCCTTCGAGCTCGACGATGAAGTTGAGGCTCTTGTTCACCAGCAACGGGAACGGGTGCGTGGGGTCGAGGCCGATCGGGGTGATGATCGGGGCGATCTCGTCGCGGAAGTAGCGGCGCACCCAGGTCTTGAGTTTGGGTGTCCAGTAACGGCGGCGAATGAACCGAATCTGGTGCTTTTCCAGCTCGGGCAGCAGCACATCGTTGAGGATGGCGTACTGGCGGTCCACTTCGATGTGGACCAGCTCGCTGATGCGCGTCAGCGCCTGGTGCGGCTGCAAACCGTCGGCACCGGCCTGCTCACGGGCAAAATTGATTTGTTTCTTGAGGCCGGCTACGCGGATTTCGAAGAACTCGTCCAGGTTGCTGGAGAAGATCAGCAGGAACTTGAGGCGTTCGAGCAGCGGGTAGCTCTCGTCCAGCGCCTGTTCCAGTACGCGAATGTTGAACTGCAACTGCGACAGCTCGCGATGAATGTACAGGCTGGTGTCGTCCAGGCCTGGTACGGCGATGGCAGGCGCAGGGGCCGGCGGCGGCGCGACCGGCTCAGCGGCCTGCTCCACCAGAGGCTCTGGCACGGGGGGCAGGTCTGGCGGGGTCTGCACCAGTTCTTCCGGAAGCTCCTGGGCCTCCTTGATCACGACAGGGGTGAGCACTTCGTTGTTCATCTGGCGGTCCTGAGGACGTTAACGCCCTATCATCAATTGAGCGGCAAGATAAGCGCCCATTATGACGCCTGTGTTACATAACAGGGCAAGGCATGGCGCGTAGCATCTGGCATTGTCCGTGTAGGCATTGTTCACGTCGAGACACATTTGGACACTTTCCCGAATGCCCACGAAGGGGTAGGCTGCGCGTTCATTTCGCCAGCACCTCAGAAAATGCTCCAACAATTCCTGCAGGATTTCGGCTACTTTGCCCTTTTTCTAGGCACCTTCTTCGAAGGCGAGACCATTCTGGTGCTTGCGGGTTTTCTTGCGTTCCGCGGTTACATGGATATCAAACTCGTGTGCCTGGTGGCCTTTCTGGGCAGCTATGCCGGGGATCAGCTGTGGTACTTCATGGGCCGGCGTCACGGGCGCAAGATCCTGGCGCGCAAGCCACGCTGGCAGGCCATGGGCGACCGGGCCCTGGACCACATCCGCCGCCACCCCGACATCTGGGTGCTGAGCTTCCGCTTCGTCTACGGCCTGCGCACGGTCATGCCGGTTGCCATTGGCCTGTCTGGCTACCCACCACGGCGCTACCTGCTGCTCAACGGCATTGGTGCAGCCATCTGGGCATTGGCTCTGGGTGCTGCGGCCTACCACTTCGGCGCCATTCTCGAAGGCCTGCTGGGCAACATCAAACGTTACGAGCTATGGGTGCTTGGCGCCTTGCTGGTGCTGGGCGTGGGGCTGTGGCTGCGCAGACGTTTCCGCACGCTGCGGGCAGAACGCCGGGCCGCGCGCGAGTCGCAGGACTGAACACCCGCGCGCCCGCGCAATCCAACCAAGCAGGACGTCCCCGCGCTGGGCAGCGCTGCCAGGCTGGCGGGTATCGAGCGCATCGACCCTGGAGAAATGAGCATGACAAAAAAAGTAGCGGTGATTCTTTCCGGTTGCGGCGTGTATGACGGCGCAGAAATCCACGAAAGCGTGATCACCCTCCTGCGCCTCGACCAGCGTGGTGCGCAGGTACAGTGCTTTGCCCCGGACATCGCCCAACTGCACGTCATCAACCACCTGACGGGCGAAGAGATGCCCGAATCGCGGAACGTGCTGGTGGAGTCGGCGCGCATTGCCCGCGGTGAGGTGAACGATATCCGCGAGGCCAAGGCCGAGGACTTCGACGCGCTCATCGTGCCGGGCGGTTTCGGGGCGGCCAAGAACCTGTCCACCTTCGCGGCTGACGGGGCGGACTGCAGCGTCAACGCAGACGTACTGGCCCTGGCCGAAGCGTTCGCTGCGGCCTGCAAGCCGGTTGGCCTGATCTGTATTTCGCCGGCGCTGGCGGCCAAGATCTACGGGCCTGGCGTGGTGTGCACCATCGGTACCGATGCCGATACCGCCGCCGCTGTGGTGAAGATGGGCGGTACCCATGAAGAGTGCGACGTACACGACATCGTCGAAGACGTGCAGCGCAAGCTGGTGACCACCCCGGCCTACATGTCGGCCAAGACCATCAGCGACGCAGCCGGGGGCATCTACAAGCTGGTGGACCGGGTGCTGGAACTGACCCACGAGTAAGCCCAGGCTCGCAGGGCCTGGCGCAGCACCGTCGGCTCAGGCCTTGTACAGGCGGGCGATGATGCGGTCCAGCGCGTTGGCGAATGCCTGTTTGTCGCGCTCGGCGTAGGGTGGCTGCCCTCCCCCCGCCTGGCCCTGCTCGCGCAGTTCGGTGAACAGGTTACGTGCGGCCAACCGGTCGCCCATGTTGCGCTCGTCGAACTCGCGCCCACGCGGGTCCAGCGCCGCCACGCCCTTCTTCACCAGGCGGTCGGCCAAGGGCACGTCGCTGCAGATGACCAACTCGCCCGGCGTGGCGTGTTCAACCAGGTAATCGTCGGCCGCATCAGGGCCACTGGGCACCACGATCAGCTTCACCAGCGAAAACGCCGGTTTGGCCACAGCCTGGCCCGCCACCATCACTACCTCGAACTTGCGTTTGAGGGCAAACTTCACGATCAGATCCTTGGCTGCCTTGGGGCAGGCGTCTGCATCGATCCACACTCTCATCAGAAACCTCACACTCAACTTGACCCGCCCATCATGCAGCAAGCCTGTGCAAAGCAGTAATTGCCGAGCAACCGACGGGCAAATGACGCCAATATTCCGATAATGCTGCTGAGGCACCTCGGGTAAGGCTAAACTCGCTGCAGCCCAACCGGCCTGCCGAGCGCCCCATGAACCACCCCCACGAAATCCGCCTTGACCTGGACCAAGGGATTGATCGCAAGCTCTTGGCGACGTTGCGTGGGCGTTTCATGCACATCAATCAGGGCCGGTTACTGCGCGCAACAGAGGGCCTGTCCACGCGCCAGCAGCAGGTGCTTACGCTGCTACCGCTGCTGCTGCACGTCAATCATCCCCTGCTGCCGGGGTACATCTCTGGCAATACGCCCGCCGGCGTGTGCGGCTTCGAACCGAGTGCCGCACAGGTGGCCGAGGCCCAGCGCCTGGCCCGTTCATTCAGCACCAAGCCCCGTGAAAACTCTTCGCCACGCCCGATACAGGGGCTGTTCCTGATCGGCAGCCTGGGCTCGCTGGCCCAGGCCGAGCAAAGTGACATGGACTTCTGGGTATGCCACGCCGCGGATCTGCAGCCCCAGGCGCTGCAGGCCCTGCGCTGCAAGTGCCAATTGCTGGAGGCCTGGGCTGCCAGCCTGGGTGCCCAGGCGCACTGCTTTCTGATCGATACCCAAGCGTTCGCACAGGGCCAACGCACCGGCCAACTGGGTTCGGACGATTGCGGTACTACCCAGCACTACCTGCTGCTGGACGAGTTCTACCGCACTGCCATCTGGCTGGCTGGGCGCATCCCCGTGTGGTGGCTGGTACCGGTGGACCAGGAAGGCAATTACGCTGGCTACACCCAGACGCTGCTGGGCAAACGCTTCATCCCCGACCAGGAAACCCTCGACCTTGGCCATCTGGCGCAATTGCCTGCCCAAGAGTTCGTCGGCGCCGGCCTGTGGCAATTGTTCAAGGGCATAGACTCGCCCCACAAGTCGCTGCTCAAGCTGCTGTTGATTGAGGTCTACGCCAGTGAACACGCCACCCAGCCCTGCCTGAGCCTGGAATACAAAGCGGCCGTGTTCGCCAACCAGACCGACCTGGACGCGCTGGACCCGTATGTGATGATGTACCGACGCATCGAACGCTACCTGCTGCAACGCGGGCAACCTGCTCGCCTGGAATTGGTACGGCGCAGCCTGTATTTGAAGGTAAACAGAAAACTCAGCGACAAATCCCGGGCAAGTGGCTGGCAGCGCAGGTTGATGCAGCGCCTGACCGACGAATGGGGTTGGGGCCAACGGCAGCTGGCCTTGCTTGACAGCCGCCCGCTATGGAAGGTGCAGCAGGCTACCCTGGAGCGGCGCGAACTGGTGGCCGAACTGAGCGGCAGCTACCGCTTTCTCAGCCACTTCGCCCGTGTGCGCGATGCGGCGAGCCGTGCCGACCAGCGCGACCTCAACGTGCTTGGCCGGCGACTTCGTGCAGCATTCGAGCGCCGTGCCGGCAAGGTCGAAGTGATCAACCCGGGCAGCGTGCAGGACCTTGCCGAGAGCCTCCTGACACTGGCCCAGGAACCTGATGGCAAGGCGCCCGGCAGCCATCGCTGGGCGCTTTACCGCGACAACCTCAGCACCTATGACATGGAACTTGCCAGCCCTCTCAGGCACGACCGGCACCTATTGCCCCTGCTGGCCTGGGCGCATTGCAACGGCGTGATCGACAGCAGCACCCGGCTGGCCATCCAGCCGGGGGCCAGCGACCTAGCAGAGCCGGAGCTGTCCGCGCTACTGGGCTGCCTGCGGGCACTCATCAGCCTGCCAATGCCAGCCGCCAGCGAGGTACACCTGCTGCAACCCAGTGTGGCTGACCAGATTCTGCTGCTGGTAAACGTCGGGTTGGACCCCTTGCCCCATCACCGCGACCTGGACATCACCCTGACGACCGAGCGCACCGATTCGCTCAGCTATGGCGGCGTACGCGAAAACCTCGTGCTGACGGTGGACCAGGTAACCGTCAACACATGGGGCGAAGTGCTGGTGGCGCGATACGAAGGTGAGCACGCGCTGGTCCGCTGCCTGCGCGACCATCTCGCCAGGCCCACGCGCGCGAATCACCGGCCGGGTGTACGGGTGCACTGTTTTTGCCAGAACCGCGCCCAGGCCATTCGCCAGCGCATCCAGGAGGTGTTCGATACGGTTCAAGGCCTGCATCAGCAGGGGCTGCCCTGTCGCTACCTGTTGCAGGTAGCGCACTACACCCATGTGCTGGAGCTGCTGCCGGGTGACGCCAGCCTCACTAGCCTGGCCGGGCATGACGAACTGCTGGCTTGCCTGGGGCAACCACGCAACCGTTACAGCCCCCTGCACCTGGACCCCAACGCCCTGCAAGGCACGGACCTTGCGCTGGCGCTGAAACAAGGCCGCCCTGGCTGCATTCAGGTGTTCCACAGGCTGCTGGGCGGCGTGGTAGAGGTGCATGTGCTGGATGAGTGCAATGCCCTGTGGCACCACCGCCTGCCGGTGCAAGACGACGCCGAACTGCCGCGCGAGCTCCAGCGCGTTTTGCACCCGCTGTTGCACGGCCGTAGCGCTGTGCCCGACATTCACTACGTGCCTCTGTAGCCATGAGGGCGTGAAGCCCCAGCTCGCTCAGAGGTCGAAATCACCTGCCGCTTCGGGCTGGTACTCGATCTCCAGCAGCTTCAGCTTGAGAGTTTTGCCCCCGGGCGCAGGCCAGTCGATCTGTTCGCCAACAGAAAGCCCCAGCAAGGCGCAACCAATGGGTGCCAGAATCGAAACCTTGCCATCTGGGCCGGCATCCTTGGGGTACACCAGGGTGAGGTGATAGTCCTTGCCGCTGGCTTCTTCACGGCAGTGCACCCGCGAATTCATGGTCACCACGCCGGCAGGTACGTCCTCGTGACCGACCACCTGTTCGGCGCGGTCCAGCTCGCCCATCAGGGCAAGCACGCCCGGCGTACTTTCGTCAAGGCTGTCGATAAGACGCTCCAGACGTTGTACGTCCAAACGGGTGAGGATGAGGGAAGGCTTGGTGCTCATGATCCAGTCAGACTCCTTTGAACAGGCAATTTTCGATGCACAGATAAAGCAAAACCCCGCCCAAGGGCGGGGTTTGTACAGGCTTTGGCGTCACCGACGCAGAACCCGACACTACCACAGCCGGGCAAATACTCAAGCCCTTGCGGTCACTGTGCCTTTGCCTGATCGCGCAGGTTCTGCGCCTCGCGGCAGATCTGCCGGCGGCGGTGGTCATCGGCCGAACGCCACTCGCGGATATGCTCCACGTGGCGGTGGCAGCCGGTGCAGACGCGCTGTTCATCCAGCCGGCACACGCTGATGCACGGCGACGGCACGGCGGGGCTGACGTTGCTGTAAAGCGGCTTGGGCGGCCGGGCTTGGGGGGTGCTCATGTCAGATCTCTTCGAAGTCCAGCTTATCGCCCGCCCGCTCCCAGACGATGCGCTCGAGCATTTCGCCCAGCAGCTCCTCGCTCTTTTCACACACCCACTTGCCACTCTCTTCGTCGTAGTCGAAGTGGAAACCGCCGGAGCGGTCGGCCAGCCACAGCTGGCGCAGGGGCTCCTGCCGGCTGAAGATCAGCTGGCTGCCGTTTTCGAACGTGATGGTCAGCACGCCTGCGGAGTTTTCCATGTCCAGGTCCATGCCGCTCTCGTCGAACAGGTCTTCCAGCGCCTGTTGGGTCGCATCGACCAGGTCGTGGAAACGCGCTTCAGTCAAACTCATTGCAGGAACCTCGAAATTGGCTGCATGACAGGCAAGCCGGGCAAGATACGGGCGCCAAGCGCCCGCCGCAAGCGGCAGATTGGAAGCTGCAAGCTGCAAGCCACAAGCTGCAAGAAAAGGCTCAGCGTACACCGGCCAGCTTTTTCTTGCCGCTTGTAGCTTGCAGCTTGTAGCTCGTGGCCTGCTGCTTGGGGCTGCCAGGCCCTCGCATAGGCAAGGCGCCGGTCGCTCGGTATACTCCGGCGCAATACTGCATTTTTAAGGATTTCACCCATGAAGCGCCTGATTTCCTCCCTCGCGGCGCTGGTCGCTGTTGCCTGCCTCGTTTCCGCATGCGGCCAGAAAGGCCCACTGTACCTGCCAGATGATGGCAAGGACGGCAAGGATGTGCACAAGTCGCACCAGCACCAGAGCAAAGCCAAGCCCGCCCAGACCGAAGAGCAGCAGCCTGACGTGCAGTCGGAGCCTGAGCAATCGCCAGAGCAGTAAGGGAATCAGATGAACGCTTTCAACTACCGCGACGGTGAGCTGTTCGCGGAAGGTGTGTCGCTGTCGGCTATCGCCGAACGCCATGGCACGCCGACCTACGTGTACTCGCGGGCGCACATCGAAGCCCAGTACCGCAGCTACACCGATGCCCTGCAAGGCAGTGAGCACCTGGTGTGCTTCGCGGTCAAAGCCAACTCCAACCTGGGTGTGCTGAACGTGCTGGCACGCCTGGGCGCTGGCTTCGACATCGTTTCCGGTGGCGAACTGGAACGTGTACTGGCTGCGGGCGGGCGGGCTGATCGCGTGGTGTTTTCCGGTGTCGGCAAAACCCGCGAAGACATGCGGCGGGCCCTGGAAGTGGGCGTGCACTGCTTCAATGTGGAGTCCACCGACGAGCTGGAGCGCCTGCAAGTGGTGGCGGCCGAGATGGGCAAGGTGGCGCCGGTTTCCTTGCGGGTAAACCCCGACGTGGACGCGGGCACCCACCCGTACATTTCCACCGGCCTCAAGGAAAACAAGTTCGGTATCGCCATCGCCGATGCCGAAGCCATCTACGTGCGTGCTGCACAGTTGCCGAACCTGGACGTGGTAGGTGTCGACTGCCACATCGGCTCCCAGCTGACCACCGTGGAACCGTTCCTCGACGCGCTGGACCGCCTGCTGGTGCTGGTTGACCGCCTGGCCGAGTGCGGCATCCACTTGCGCCACCTGGACCTGGGCGGTGGCGTGGGCGTGCGCTACCGTGATGAGCAGCCGCCACAAGTGGCCGACTACATCAAGGCCATTCGCGAACGCGTGGGCGAGCGGGACCTGGCGTTGGTGTTCGAGCCGGGCCGCTACATCGTGGCCAATGCCGGCGTGCTGCTGACCCGGGTGGAGTACCTCAAGCACACCGAGCACAAGGACTTCGCCATCATCGACGCGGCCATGAACGACCTGATCCGCCCGGCCCTGTACCAGGCGTGGATGGGTATCGATGCGGTCAAACCGCGCCACGGTGAAGGCCGCCCCTATGACCTGGTGGGCCCCATCTGTGAAACCGGCGACTTCCTGGGCAAGGACCGCATGCTGAACCTGGCCGAGGGTGACCTGCTGGCGGTGCAGTCTGCGGGCGCCTATGGTTTTGTCATGAGCTCCAACTACAACACCCGTGGCCGTTGCGCGGAAATCCTGGTCGACGGCGACCAGGCGTTCGAAGTACGCCGCCGCGAAACCATCGCCGAATTGTACGCTGGCGAAAGCCTGCTGCCGGAGTAAGCCCATGCTGCTGCGCTTTACCAAGATGCATGGGCTGGGCAATGACTTCATGGTCCTGGACCTGGTCAGCCAGCACGCGCACATCCAGCCCAAGCACGCCAAGCAGTGGGGTGACCGGCACACCGGTATCGGCTTCGACCAGTTGCTCATCGTCGAAGCCCCGAACAACCCTGAAGTGGATTTCCGCTACCGCATCTTCAATGCCGACGGCTCCGAAGTGGAACAGTGCGGCAATGGTGCGCGCTGCTTCGCCCGCTTCGTGCTGGACAAGCGCCTGACCGCCAAGAAGCGCATCCGCGTGGAAACCAAGAGCGGCATCATCGTGCTGGACATCCAGCAAGATGGCCAGGTGAGCGTCGACATGGGGCCACCCCGGTTCATCCCTGCCGATATCCCGTTCATTGCCGATGAGCAGGCCCTGAGCTACCCGCTGGAAGTAGACGGCCAGGTGCATGCCGTCGCCGCCGTGTCCATGGGTAACCCCCATGCCGTGCTGCGTGTGGATGACGTGCAGGCCGCGCCTGTGCATCAATTGGGGCCGAAGATCGAGCACCACCCACGCTTCCCGCAGCGGGTCAATGCCGGCTTCCTGCAGGTGCTCGACCGCCATCGTGCCAGGCTGCGCGTGTGGGAACGCGGTGCCGGGGAAACCCAGGCGTGCGGCACCGGCGCTTGCGCCGCTGCGGTAGCCGCCATCAGCCAGGGCTGGATGGATTCCCCGGTATCGCTGGAGCTTCCGGGCGGCCGCTTGCACATCGAATGGGCAGGCCCCGGCAAGCCCGTGCTGATGACTGGCCCGGCTGTACGGGTTTACGAAGGACAGGTTCGACTTTAAGCGAGTAACCGTCATGACCGATCAGCCCAAGGTTGTACCCAAGCAGTCCGCTGACCTCGATGCCGAAGCGGTGGTCGCCTACCTGCGTGACCACCCCACCTTCTTCGCCGAGCACGACGAACTGCTGGTGGAGCAGCACATCCCGCACCAGCGGGGCGATAGCGTTTCGCTGGTAGAACGGCAGCTCAAACTGCTGCGCGACCGTAATATCGAGATGCGCCACCGCTTGTCGCAGCTGATGGATGTGGCACGCGACAACGACCGCCTGTTCGACAAAACCCGCCGGCTGATTCTTGACCTGCTCGATGCCGGCAACCTGGAAGAAGTGGTGATGGTGGTCGAAGACAGCCTGCGCCAGGAATTTCAGGTGCCCTTCGTCAGCCTTATCCTGTTTGGCGACAACGTCGCACCGGTGGGCCGCTGGGTCAGCAATGCCGAGGCCCAGCAGGCCATCGGCGCCCTGCTAGGTGGCGGCAAAACGGTCTGCGGCAACCTGCGCGAACACGAACTGGCGTTTCTGTTTGGTGAGGAACAACGCCGCGAAGTAGGCTCCAGCGCCGTGGCCGCCCTTGAGTACCAGGGCCTGCACGGGGTGCTGGCCATCGGCAGCCGCGACCCGCAGCACTACAAGAGCAGCGTCGGCACTTTGTTCCTTGGCTACATCGCCGAGGTGCTGGGCCGGGTGGTGCCCCGCGTCAGCCAGACCCTGCGCCCGGTACGCTGATGAACCCTGCGCTGGAGGCTTATTGCGCGCACCTGCGCAACGAGCGCCAGGTGTCCGAGCACACGCTGCTGGCCTACCGTCGCGACCTGGAAAAGGTCATTGCCTACTGCAACCAGCACGGCATCGCCGGCTGGCAAGCCTTGCAGATCCAGCAACTGCGCCAGCTGGTCGCCAGGCAGCATCACCAGGGCCAGTCTTCGCGCAGCCTGGCACGCCTGCTGTCGGCGGTCAGGGGCCTGTACCGCTACCTCAACCGTGAAGGCCTTTGCCAGCATGACCCGGCCAATGGCCTGAGCGCCCCCAAGGGCGAGCGCCGGCTGCCCAAGGTGCTGGACACCGACCGCGCCCTGCAATTACTCGATGGCGGGGTTGATGACGATTTCATCGCCCGGCGCGACCAGGCCATGCTCGAGCTGTTCTATTCCTCGGGCCTGCGGCTTTCCGAACTGACTCAGCTCGACCTCGACCATATCGACCTTGCCGGTGGCCTGGTACAGGTACTGGGCAAAGGGGGCAAGGCCCGGGTATTGCCCGTTGGGCGCAAGGCCCGCGAGGCATTGCAGGCCTGGTATCGCCTGCGCGGCATCGGCAACCCTCGGGACCGGGCCGTGTTCATTACCCGTCAGGGCAACCGCATCAGCGCCCGGGCTGTGCAACTGCGGGTAAAAGCAGCGGGTGAGCGCGAGCTGGGCCAGCACCTTCACCCGCACATGCTTCGCCATTCCTTCGCCAGCCATGTGCTCGAGTCCTCCCAGGACCTGCGGGCGGTGCAGGAGATGCTCGGCCATGCCGACATCGGCACCACGCAGATCTATACCCACCTGGACTTCCAGCACCTGGCCACGGTGTATGACAGCGCCCACCCCAGGGCCAAACGCAGCAAAGGCAGCGACTCATGAGCATCAAGCTGATCACGTTCGACCTCGACGACACCCTGTGGGACACCGCACCGGTGATCGCCAGCGCAGAAGTGGTGTTGCGCGACTGGCTGGAAGCCAACGCCCCGACCCTGGGCAGCGTGCCGGTGGAGCATCTGTTCGCCATTCGCGAGCGCCTGGTGCAGGCCGAACCTGGCCTGAAGCATCGCATCAGTGCCTTGCGCAGAAAGGTGCTTACGCACGCCCTGCGAGAGGTGGGCTACAGCGACCAGCAGGCCCTGGCACTGGCCAACGAGGGTTTCGAGGTATTCCTGCATGCCCGGCACCAGGTCGAAATCTTCCCGGAGGTGCAGCCGATGCTCGAAGCCTTGCGCCAGCACTACACCCTGGGTGTGGTGACCAATGGCAATGCCGACGTCAGCCGGCTGGGGCTGGCGGACTACTTCCGCTTTGCCCTGTGCGCCGAAGACCTCGGCATCGGCAAGCCCGACCCGGCGCCGTTTCTGGAGGCCCTGCGCCGGGGCGAGGCGACGGCCAGTGCCGCTGTGCACGTCGGCGACCACCCTGGCGACGATATTGCCGGTGCCCAGCGCGCCGGGCTGCGCGCCGTGTGGTTCAACCCGCAGGGCAAGCCCTGGGCAGGCGAGCGGGCGCCGGATGCGGAAATCCAGCAGCTGTCCCAGCTCCCCGGCATCCTCTCCCGCTGGGCCTGATCGGCCCTACCCCTCCCGCAAAAACGACCACCCACAAAAAAGCCCGCAGCGACGGCGGGCTCTTGAGTACGCAACCACTCAGATAGGGCGGCTACCGTACTTGTTGTCTGGCTTCTTGGGCGGGTCGGCGACCACGTTGGCCTCCACTTCCTGAACCTTGCCGCCGCGCGCCAGGAACTCTTCCATGGCCTTGGCCAGCGCATCGCGTTCCTTCTGCTTGGCTTCCAGGCTGGGCATCTCGTCTACCGAGACAGCAGCCTTCGACTTACCTTTGGCGGCAGGTGCCGGGCTGCTGTCGTCGTCGCCTGCATCTTCGGCAACGTCGTCAGCAGCTGCTTCAAGGCCTTCATCGCCTTCTTCTTCGTCACCGACCTCGAGGTCATCATTTTCCAGATCGTCGTCGCTCATGTTCTACCTCATGACTTGCAAAAGCAGGTTAGTTAGAGACCAGTGCAGCCGTAGACCGGCAGCCACTGGTGAAAATTCAACTGGCCGTGGGATATGGGCCACTGCCCCTGGGTCCGCACCCCTGATGGGAAGGCGGTACCCGGCAGGCCCTGCTGATGGCAAGGCCTCGACATAACTTGCAACCCATGCTGGCTACCCGCCACTGGCAAGCCTAGCAAAGGCTGGTGAAGCGTGGGCGCTTCGCGTCCAACACCCTTCGGCGCGCATTCTAGCGCGCCCGCAGAAAAAGCAAAGCGCCATGAATGCGCCTTAATCTGTAAGTTTTATGCCTACGTGGCGAACGTGTGAGATAAACCGTTTGCCATGCAGGAAAAGCTAAAAAATTGGCAAAAAAATGCCCGGCAAGCCGGGCAAGTTTTTACAGGGCGGCAGTTACAGGTTGTAACCACGCTCGTTGTGCTGAGCCAGGTCGAGGCCGACCGACTCTTCTTCTTCGTTGACCCGCAGGCCCATCACCAGGTCCAGCACCTTGAGGATCACGTAAGTGACGATGGCGGTGTAGGCCACGGTGAAGATCACGCCTTTGGCCTGGATCCACACCTGCATGCCGATGTCGGTCACAGCGCCGAAGCCACCCAGTGCCGGGGCTGCAAATACACCGGTAAGCATGGCGCCAACAATGCCGCCGATACCGTGGACGCCAAAGGCGTCGAGCGAATCGTCATAGCCGAGCTTGCGCTTGAGGCTGGTTGCGCAGAAGTAGCAGATCACACCCGAGGCCAGGCCGATCACCAGGGCGCCCATTGGGCCCACGGTGCCTGCAGCCGGCGTGATGGCTACCAGGCCAGCCACCACGCCCGACGCGATGCCCAGAGCGCTTGGCTTGCCGTGGCCGACCCACTCGGCAAACATCCAGCCCAGCGCTGCAGCAGCGGTGGCAATCTGGGTAACCAGCATGGCCATGCCGGCAGTGCCATTGGCCGCGGCGGCAGAGCCTGCGTTGAAGCCGAACCAGCCGATCCACAGCATGGCTGCACCCATCAGCGTATAGCCAAGGTTGTGCGGCGCCATGGGGGTGGTGGGGTAGCCTTTGCGCTTGCCCAGCACCAGGCAGCAGACCAGGCCAGCGATACCCGCATTGATGTGCACGACCGTGCCGCCAGCGAAGTCCAGTACGCCCCAGTCCCACATCAGCGCGCCGTCACCGCTCCATACCATGTGGGCGATCGGGGCATACACCAGGGTGAACCAGATGGCCATGAACACGAGCATGGCGGAGAACTTCATGCGCTCAGCGAATGCACCCACGATCAGCGCCGGGGTGATGATGGCGAAGGTCATCTGGAAGGTGATGAACACCGCTTCAGGGAACAGCGCGGTGGCCGAGGTCAGGTGGTCGGGTGTGACGCCATTGAGGAAGGCCTTGGAGAGGCCGCCCACAAAGGAATTGAAGTTGAGCACGCCTTTTTCCATACCGGTGGTATCGAACGCGATGCTGTAGCCGTAGACGACCCAGAGAATGCTCATCAGACCGGTGATTGCAAAGCACTGCATCATCACCGACAGCAGGTTCTTGGAACGCACCATGCCGCCGTAGAACAGGGCCAGGCCGGGGATGGTCATGAACAGCACCAGCGCCGTGGCGGTCAGCATCCAGGCGGTGTCGCCGGAGTTGAGCACGGGCGCAGCTTCTTCTGCCAGGGCCAGCCCGGGCATTACGAAGGACAAAAGGGCTCCTAGCCCTGCGATCTTACGCAGAGTCATGTTGTTTTCTCCTGGGGCGTTGGGTTTGGTGAGGCTTTGTTGTTGCTTTAGATCGCGTCGGTATCGGTTTCGCCGGTACGAATACGGATCGCCTGCTCCAGATTCACCACGAAGATCTTGCCGTCACCGATCTTGCCGGTGTTGGCCGCCTTGGTGATGGCTTCGATTACCCGATCAAGGTCCTTGTCGTCGATGGCGACATCGATCTTCACCTTGGGCAGGAAGTCGACCACATATTCGGCACCCCGATACAGCTCGGTGTGACCCTTCTGCCGGCCGAAGCCTTTGACCTCGGTGACGGTGATGCCCTGCACGCCGATTTCCGACAGTGACTCGCGCACGTCGTCCAGCTTGAACGGCTTGATGATGGCTGTGACTAGCTTCATGAAACTCTCTCCCGATTTGGTGGACTTGCCCCAGGAAAACAAACCCGTCTCAAGTCTAAGCGCAGCGGTTGGCTTTGTAACGCATCGTCGGCATGCGCGCCGCCTGGTCACAAGGAACTGCATCAGTGCATGGCTCGATCATGTCATTGCAGAAACCTTGCCAGGTCAGGCAAACCCAGGAAAAACAGCACGTTATGCTTCATGCCAGGCATTGGCCAGTCGCCAGCATGGGTGGCGCGCACCCTTTCGGTGCGCCTGGCGCCGGCTCGCTGCGCGAAAAATGTGCAGCCGCTGGGTGCGTCCGGCCGTTCAGGGCTGCGTGATACACTGGCTGCCATCATTCAATTGCAGTGGACAGCCTCATGCTCGCGCCCAAAGCCCTCCTCGATGCCCTGAGCGATCAGGCCTCGCGCCTGTTCAACAGCGATACCAACCAGCCCCGCGCCGAACTCGAAAGCCAGTTCAAGGTGCTCATGCAGGGTGCCTTCAGCAAGCTTGACCTGGTCAGCCGCGAAGAATTCGACAGCCAGATGGTGGTACTGGCCCGCACCCGGGCGCGTCTGGAGGCCCTTGAGCAACAGGTGAGTGAGCTAGAGGCAAGGCTGTCCCCGACCCGCCCCGATTAACCCGCCGTCCAAGGAGAGTCAACGCGATGAAAGTCAGTGCCCGCAATACGTTCGAAGGCAAAGTCAGCAGTGTTCAACCCGGTGCGGTCAACGCTGAAGTGGAACTTACCCTGGCCGGCGGCGAGAAACTGGTAGCGGTGGTCACCATGACCAGCCTGCACAACCTGAACATCAACGTCGGCAAGCAGGCCGTGGCACTGGTAAAAGCCCCTTGGGTGGTGCTGCTCACCGACGCGGCGGGTTACAAACTATCGGCCCGCAACGCACTTGAAGGTGAAGTGGTGCGGGTGGGCGACGGTGCCGTAAACGCCGAGGTTGTGCTGAAGCTGTCCGGGGGCACCGAGGTGTATGCCATCGTGACCCGCGAAGCCGTGCAGGAGCTGGGCCTGGCGCCTGGCGTGAAAGCGACCGCGTTGATCAAGGCATCGCACATCATCCTCGGCACCAAGCCCTAAAGTGGCTGGAAGGGCCGCTCAAGGCGCCTGGCGAAGGCGTGCGGGGCGGCCTTTGGCGGCAGTTCCCCGGGGCGCAGGTTGCCGCGGAACAGGGCCGCACCGCACTGAGTGAACAGGGTTTTTACCCGGTTGTTCGAATTGAGCACTTCGGCGTGGATGTGCTCGATCACGGAATCGCCCGGCTGCAGGGTGGCAGCATGGTTGACCCACTCGATGGCGGCATAGCGGCTTTGCCTGCGGGTGCCACGCCCCTGCATCCAGGCCAGGCCCAGTTCGGCACTGGCCCGGGCAGCGATCCACGGGTCCGGGTGTTCCACCAGGCTCAACAGGTAGGCCACCGCCTCGGCGCGTTCCCGTGCGTGGCCAAACTGGCGCAGCAGCATGCCAAGCCGGAGCCGTGCACAAGCGTTGGTTTGCGGGTGGCCCAACGCGTCGATCAACAACCGCCGCACACCCAGCATGGTAGTACGGTCACGCAGGTTCGCATCGCCACGCATGCGCAGGCAAGCCAGCCGGTACTTGGCTTGCCGGCTCCCGGCCTCAACCGCACGCTGTAACCAGCGCTCGGCCACTTCATCGTCCAGGTAATGTTCGGGGGTGTGGCCCAGGTCGCCGTGATGCAGCTCGAACATTGCCAACGCGGCGCCCCGCAGGTTCAGTTCGGCGCAGCGCTCCAGCAGGTAGCACGCCACTTCGTGCCGGTTTGCCGACCACAGCAGGCGCACCAGGTCGAGAAGCTCGAAGCCTGGTGCCTGGCCTGCACGCTGGCGCCTGACCGCGACCTGCAGCCAGTGCCGAGCCTGCTCGCCATTACGCGCCATCCCCCACAGGCCAAAACGATAGGCAGCAGCCCGCAAGGCGCAGGCAGCAGCATGGGAGCGCCCTTCACACAAGCGCAGCATGGCCGTGTGCAACAGGGCCTGCTCATTGGCCGCCCCGCTCGCCAGCGCAACCCCCACCAGGCGGTTGAATGGCTGGCCCAGCGCCTGAATGGCCCCAAGGTCAGCGTCACATGCCAGGCTCGCCACAAAATCGGCAAAGGCATCGCCACGTGCCGGTATGGCGCAGCTTCGCAGCGCGCCACGCCAGGCCAGCACCACGGCGTTATCCCTGGGCCTGAGCGGGCGCTTGGCCCAGGCATCGCATAACGCCTGGTAATCATCGACCGTTTGCGGCTGGTCGAAGGCCGGTAACACAAGCCGGTCTTCGATAGCCATCCAGCGCACCGCATTGCGCATCGCCTCGCCCCAGTTTTCGCACAGCGGCCCACTGGCCAGCAGCTCGACTGCCTGCGAGCTGCCCCCCCAGCGGGGCAACAGGTACTGGGCATACGCCTGGATGGCCTCGAAGCAGCCGGGGCAAGCGGCCAGGGCATGGCGCATCCAGTAGTGGTGCGGAGCCTCCTTAGGCTCGTCGTTGCGCGGCTGCAAGCCAGCCGGCAGCACTTTCGGCAGCTCTGCCAGCGGCAATACGCCATGCCTGACCAAAAACGGCGCTGCTGCCTCCTGGACTTCAACATCGGCATTGGCGTTGGGCCTGAAGCGCGCGGGCTGGTGCTGGAACAACTCGATGAGCCAGCCTGGTTCACGGAAGTGAGCGCTGATGTGCAGCATGCCGATAGCCGCCGCTGCGGGTTGACGGGAATGGGCCATTGCCCGCAACAGGTGCGCCGTCGCTGTCTCGCACATCTGCTCCACAGCCAGAAAGCGCGCCGCGGTGCGCGTGCCACTCTGGTCCACCTGGCGAGCCCTGTTGAAGCAGTGAAAACCCATGACCACCTGGGGGTGATAAGCCCTGGGGCAGGCATCGATCCAGGCCTCGAGGACTTGGCTCAGCGCCCTGTCGCCCTGCTCGGGCACGACCAGCATGTGCCCCTCGACAGCGGCCATGTAGGCGGGGAATTCACCCGGCAGGGCCTGGCGCCAACGCGCCTCCAGGCTGTCGAAAAACCGATTGAGTTCAACGAATGCACTGGCCTGAACCAGCTCGCGGATCGCCTCCCGCGTGTGGGTGAGCGTTTGCACAGAGCAATACCTCAAGTCCATTTCAAGGTAGAAGCGGTGCCATCCAATGGCATCGACGGTTTGCCCAGCAACAGTAAGCCAAAGCAGCCGAGCGCGCAAAATAATTGGATCCACTTGCAGGTTAAAACGAGCAGGTGCAAATGGCTCCCAGGCTTGGAAAAAGAACGTACCACACACTCCATTTGCAGCGTGCCGTTCGCCGTAGGCGGTAAACCCCGATGAAAACTGGGGCTAGGCGTGTTTCACATACGCAATTGTGCAGCAGAAAGCGCAATCAGTCAGATCTGACAGAGGAATGCTATTTTTAGCCATTAATTAGTCATATTTGACTTTTAGCAGAGGATAGAAGTCTCCCCGACGCAGATCGACTATAATGGTCAGAAATGACCAATTTAGCTGGTTATACGCTCATAACTGGTCTGATTTGCCTTTTAGCCTAGAAATCCAGGAGGACGGCAATGTCGTTCATGCATCTGCTTAGCTCTCCCGCAGAGATCGCTCGTGATGTAGGAAGAAATGCAAAAAAGCTACGGCTATCAAAAAACCTCACGAGGAAGACCTTGGCTAAGCTTTCAGGGGTGTCGGAGTCGTCGATCCAGCGGTTCGAGACGGCAGGCTCTATTACCCTTGAGTCGATGATTTTGCTGGCCACTGCGCTCGATGAGCTCACGCCTGTAACGGCCCTGTTCAGGCCCTCCCAGCCAAATTCCCTCGCAGAACTGAAAAACGCTAATCGTAAACGGGGGACCAGATGAATCCGCGCCAGGCTTATCCGAAGCTGAAGCGCTTCGAATCCCTCGAGGTCACCAAATGCGGTGTGAAAGTGGGTGATCTGTACAGGGAAGAAGGCCGTGGGATTTTTTTTACATACGACCCTGGATGGCTCGCTACAGGCTTCAACCTTTCGCCATTTACGATGAAGTTTGACGACAAACCTCAGCTCGCACGAGCGCCTGAGCTGTTCGCTGGGTTGCATGGCCCATTTGCAGACTCTCTCCCTGACGGCTGGGGGATGCTGCTTATGGACAGATTCCTTAATTCCACATTCGGTGACGGGACGGCTTACACAGTGACTGCCCTGGATCGGCTCGCATATATGAGCGACAGAGCCATGGGTGCATTTGAGTACCATCCAAAGGCTGAACGGGAGTCATTGCGGGGTACAGTCAACCTTGCGGAGCTCTTTGAGGCCGCCGTGGAAGTGCTATCAGGGGAAACCTCGACGGTGCTTACCAAGCTACGGCTTGCTGGGGGATCACCTGGTGGTGCCCGTCCAAAAGCGATCGTTGCCATGTCTCCAGATGGAAGTCATGCAACGTCCGCTTTCGGGCAAATTCCGCCTGGATACGATCACTGGATCGTCAAATTCAGAGCCCCAGGTGAGCCTGTTGAAACGGGTGCCATGGAGTATGCGTACTACCTGATGGCCAGGGACGCAGGTGTCGAAATGGCTGATTCGAGTGTCCTGAACGTGACCATGCCCGATGGTAGTCGTGAGGGCTTCTTTGCGACAAAGCGCTTTGATAGAGAAGGCGATAAGAAGCTGCACATGATCACTGTCTCTGCGCTTATGTACGCGCCTTACACAGCGCCCTCCATGGACTACAGCGGGCTACTCAAGCTCACGAGCACGCTGACTCGCAGCGCCGCAGAAGTCGAAAAAATGGCCAGGGTAATGATCTTCAATGCCCTGTTTCACAACTATGACGATCACACCAAAAACTTCGCCTTCATCGGCCGTGACCCAGAACGGCCTGGCGAGGAAGCCAAGTGGACGCTAGCGCCGGCATATGATCTGACGTTCTCTGAAGCCAGGGGTGAGCACACCACGGCATACGGCGGTCGAGGAAAAGCCACCAGGCAGTTGATTCAGGAACTATGCGCTGACTACAAATACCTCAAGCCGCACGACTATATCGAGCAAACGCTAGCAGCATTTGCGAAATGGGATGAAGTCTTCAGGGACGTGAGGATTCCCCTGAAAGCAGGCGCCGGTTACAAAACCGTGCTGGAAAAAGATCATATCCATTTCAACCTGATCAGGCCCACCCGCCGATAACGCGAGTGCTTGCGCTAGTGGCTTATGAGTACCCAGCTAGTCGTAGGGCCATATGAGGAATTGGAAGATCAGTGCTGAAATACCCTGACGCACACGTGTAGAACGCGCCTCCGCCTCACGCTCTATGCTTGCCCCAGGCCGCAGGAAGCGGCCCTTGCAGCGACCACGGAGCGTCCATGTCCTTAGCACTCGTCCACAGCCGCGCCCAGGTTGGCGTGCAGGCCCCCGCCGTCAGCGTCGAAACCCACCTGGCCAACGGCCTGCCGCACCTCACCCTGGTGGGCCTGCCGGAAACCACCGTGAAAGAAAGCAAAGACCGGGTGCGCAGTGCCATCGTCAACTCAGGCTTGAACTACCCTGCCCGGCGCATCACCCAAAACCTGGCCCCGGCCGATCTGCCCAAGGACGGTGGCCGCTACGACCTGGCCATCGCACTGGGCATCCTCGCCGCCGACGGGCAACTGCCTGCCACCATGCTGGCGGATATGGAGTGCCTGGGCGAGCTGGCGCTGTCGGGGGCATTGCGAGCGGTTCAAGGGGTGCTGCCTGCGGCGCTGGCCGCGCGCGAAGCTGGCCGGGCGTTGGTGGTGCCGCGAGAAAATGCCGAGGAAGCCAGCCTGGCCAGTGGCCTGGTGGTGTATGCGGTCGGCCACCTGCTGGAACTGGTCGCTCACCTGAACGGCCAGGTGCCACTGCCGCCCTATGCCGCCAACGGCCTGGTACTCAACCCTCGGCCTTACCCCGACCTGAGCGAGGTACAGGGGCAGTTGGCCGCCAAGCGCGCACTATTGCTGGCGGCTGCCGGGGCGCACAACCTGCTGTTCACCGGGCCGCCCGGTACGGGCAAGACACTGCTCGCCAGCCGCCTGCCGGGGCTGTTGCCGCCGCTGGATGAACACGAAGCGCTGGAGGTAGCTGCGATCCAGTCGGTCAGCGGCCATGCGCCACTGAGCAGCTGGCCACAACGGCCCTTCCGCCACCCGCACCACTCCGCTTCAGGGCCTGCGCTGGTAGGTGGCAGCAGCCGCCCTCAACCGGGGGAAATCACCCTCGCCCACCACGGCGTGTTGTTTCTAGACGAGCTGCCGGAGTTTGAACGGCGGGTGCTGGAGGTGCTGCGTGAGCCGCTGGAGTCGGGCGAGATCGTTATCGCCAGGGCCCGGGACAAGGTGCGCTTCCCTGCCCGTTTCCAGCTGGTTGCTGCCATGAACCCGTGCCCATGCGGCTACCTGGGCGACCCCACAGGCCGCTGCCGTTGCAGCACTGAGCAAATCGCGCGCTATCGCAACAAGTTGTCGGGGCCACTGCTCGACCGCATCGACCTGCACCTGACCGTAGCCCGTGAAAGCACTACGCTGAACAGTCAGCCTTGTGGTGAAACCAGCGCAACGGTCGCCGCCAAGGTGGCGCAGGCGCGTGACGTCCAGCAACGGCGGCAAGGCTGTGCCAACGCGTTTCTGGACCTGGATGGGCTACGTCAACATTGCACCCTTGCTGCAGCCGACCAGGCATGGCTGGAAGTCGCCTGCGAGCGGCTTACCCTGTCATTGCGTGCCGCGCACCGGTTGCTGAAAGTGTCGCGCACCTTGGCCGACCTCGACCAGTGCCCGGCCATTGGCAGGGCACACCTGGCCGAGGCACTGCAGTACCGACCGGGAAACAGTTAGGCATACCCCCAATGCGCCAACATGTTTGTGCACCATTCGTGCGCGAACGCCTTGGTGCATAGCGCGATATCGTGTCGTACAAACCAGGCGGTCGCGCGCGTCTGCCACATGCGTTACTGGCCCGAAACAAGCGTAGGAGCGAGCGCAGCTCGCGATGCGCCGCGCGGGCGGCGCTCGGTCTCACAGGCGCAGCCTCTGTCGCGGCGAACACCTGGCAGCCCTCACGCGCCCTCAAACCGGCCCCTTCGCCAAACAATACGGTGGGACTGGAAGGTGTTCACCAGCGCACTTGCACTACCTGTCGCAGATAAACCAAGCCGATTCGCCCGCTAAAGGCCAACCCTTACAACACCACCCGCAAACACTGCCCCGCGTGATACAGCGAGAACCCGGACTCATAGAACGCTGTGCGCAACGAAGGCGCACTCACCCCCTTCATTGGTGAAAACGGTATCGGCAGGCTGCCCGCCTCGCCCTTCAGCAGAAACTCGGCAAAGGCGCGGCCAATCACGGTACCGGTGGTATTGCCCCGGCCGTTGTAGCCGGTCACCGCCACCAGGCCCGGCGCCGGTTCGAACAGGCGCATCAGGTGGTCGGGGGTGAAGTCGATGCAGCCGGTCCAGTGCATTTCCCACTCCACCTTGCCCAGCCCAGGGTAGTAGTGGCCCTGGATCCGGTCAGCCCAACTGCGCACAAACCACGCCGGTTTGTTGTCGACCCGCCCAAGGCTACCGAGCAGCAGGCGGCCCTGGTCGTCGCGGCGGATGCTGCTGAGCACAGTGCGGGTATCCCAGGAGCCTTGCCCATACGGCAAGACCTTGTCGGCGGCTTCGCCCTGCAGCGGCTTGGAGGCAACCTGATAGTAGTAACCGCGGAAGAACTGCTTCTGCAGGTTGCTCCAGTCACCTTCGGTGTAGGCGCCCGTGGAAATCACCACCTTGCCCGCGCGCACCGAGCCGCGCGCTGTCCTCACCCGCCAGGCATCGCCATCACGCTCAAGGCCTTCGACAGAAGACTGCTGGAACAGCTTGCCGCCCAGGCGCACCACGGCAGCGGCCAGGCCCTGGGTGTAGCCCATGGGGTTGATGGTGCCGGCGCGGCGGTCGAGCAGCGCAGCGGCAATTTTGTCGGTGCCGCAATACGCCTGGCACTGAGCGCCGGTCAGCAGCTCCACGTCGGCACCGCGGCGGCGCCATTGCTGGTGGCGGGCCTCAAGGTCGGCGATGCCGGTGGCGTTGTGCGCCATGTGCAGCGTGCCTTTGTGCTGGGCCTGGCAGTCGATGCCCAGGCGCTCGATCATGGCGAACACTTCGCCGGGGGCATCGCCGAGCACCTTGTTCAGGCGGCTACCCTGTTTCTGGCCCAGGGTGGCTTCGACGTCGTCGGGGCGGATCCAGGTGCCGGCGTTGACCAGGCCGACGTTGCGCCCTGAGCCACCGTGGCCCACTTTCCAGGCCTCCAGCACGATCACTGACTTACCCTGTTCGAGCAAGTGAATGGCCGCCGACAGCCCGGTGATGCCACCACCGATCACGCAGACATCAGCCGTGTGCTCACCTGCCAGGGCCTGGGCGGCGACGGCCGGTTTGCTGACGGACTCCCACAAGCATTGTTGATGCAGTTCGGACATGGCCCGGCTCCAGCATTGTTGTTCTTGTTGGGGCTGCTTTACAGCCCATTCGCGGGCAGCAGAGATGCTGCAGGGGCGCGCTTACCCGCGATACGGGGGCCAAGCCCCCGCCACGCTGCATCACAGCCTCAGTCGAACACAATCCCCTGGGCCAACGGCAATTCGCGGGAATAATTGACCGTGTTGGTCTGGCGACGCATGTAGCCCTTCCAGGCATCAGAACCCGATTCACGCCCGCCACCGGTTTCCTTCTCGCCGCCAAATGCACCGCCAATTTCGGCGCCACTGGTACCGATGTTGACGTTGGCGATGCCGCAGTCGCTGCCCGAGGCACTCTGGAAGCGCTCGGCTTCACGGATATCCGTCGTGAAAATGCACGACGAAAGGCCCTGTGGCACTTCGTTGTTCAGGCGCAGGGCCTCTTCGAAGTCGTCATAGGCAAGCACGTAGAGGATCGGGGCGAAGGTTTCGTGGCGTACCACGTCGCTTTGCGCCGGCATTTCGGCAATGGCAGGCGACACGTAGTAGGCGTTCGGGTACTGGTCGGCCAGCTGGCGCTCGCCACCAAACACCTGGCCACCCTCGTCGCGCGCCTTGGCCAGCGCGCCCTGCATGGCGTCGAACGACAGCTTGTCGATCAGCGGGCCGACCAGGTTGTCCTTGCGCGGGTCGCCGATGCGCACCTTGCCGTAGGCGGCTTTGACGCGGGCAACCACTTCGTCCTTGATCGAGCGGTGCACGATCAGGCGGCGCAGGGTGGTGCAACGTTGGCCAGCAGTGCCCACAGCGGAGAACAGAATACCGCGCACCGCCAGGTCCAGGTCGGCGCTCGGGGCCAGGATCATGGCGTTGTTGCCCCCCAGTTCGAGAATGCTTCGGCCAAACCGGGCCGCCACACGCGGGCCCACTTCACGCCCCATGCGCGTACTGCCGGTGGCGCTGACCAGCGGCACACGCGGGTCGTCGACCATGGCCTCGCCAGCTTCACGGCCACCGATCACCAACTGGGCCAGGCCTGCCGGGGCGTCGCCAAAGGCCTTCAGGGCTTTATCGAACAATGCCTGGCACGCCAGGGCAGTGAGCGGAGTTTTCTCGGACGGCTTCCACAGCACGGCATTACCCGCCACCAGGGCCAGGGCCGTGTTCCAGGCCCAGACGGCGACGGGGAAGTTGAAGGCACTGATTACCCCTACCACACCCAGCGGGTGCCAGGTTTCACGCATATGGTGGCCCGGGCGCTCGGAGGCGATGGTCAGGCCGTACAGCTGGCGCGACAGGCCCACGGCGAAGTCGCAGATGTCGATCATTTCCTGCACTTCGCCCAGGCCTTCCTGGGTAATCTTGCCCGCTTCGATCGACACCAGCTCACCCAGGTCGGCCTTGTGCTCGCGCAGCACTTCGCCGAACAGCCGCACCAGCTCGCCACGGCGTGGGGCCGGGACGCTTCGCCAGGCTTCGAAGGCACGCTGGGCGTGATCGATGCAGGCCACGGTCTCGGCTTTGCCGAGCAGTTTCACCGAGGCGATCTGGCTGCCATCGATGGGCGTGTAAACAGGGTAATCGCCCTGGGTATGAGCCTCGGCGGCAACCCCCAGGCGCTCGAGCAGTGCGGCAACCATTGGTGTACTCCTACATCGGATGACAGGTTGGAAAATGATGTGGATCAGTATTAATCCGATCACTTCGGTGCAACAAACGACCTTTATTCCGCATATCATTCCCCCAGGTAATGATCTGAGCCACTGAGAACGCTATGTCAAAACGCCTGGTGCCTTCCATGACCGCCCTGCAGTGCTTCGAAGCTGCAGCCCGTCACCTCAGCTTCACCCGCGCTGCCGAAGAGCTGCACCTGACCCAGAGTGCAGTCAGCAAACAGGTGGCGCAGCTCGAAGACCTGTTGCGCCACCACCTGTTCCTGCGCATCCGCCGGCGCCTGCAGCTCACGCCGGCGGGCAGCCTTTACCTGGCCGAAGTGAACAAGATTCTTACCCAGGTGGATATGTCCAGCCGCTACGTGCTCACCTACGGCGAGCAGACCGAAATATTGAAGGTAGCCACTCAACCGAGTTTCGGCGTGCGTTGGCTCATTCCTCACCTCAAGGGCTTTGGCAAAAGGCACAGCAACATCCACCTGGACATCCGCAACGAGATGGAACCGTTTGCCCTGTTGCAGGGCTCGGCGGACGTTGTGTTCTTCTACGGCCAGGGCACGTGGCCGGGGGCCACCTGCGTGGAGCTGTTCCGCGAAGAGGTGGTGCCGGTGTGCGCGCCTGAACTGCTGGCCGGCCGCACGCTTGAGCACGCGGCGCAGCTTGCTGACCTGGTGCTGCTGCAGAGCACTTCGCGGCCCGAGGCCTGGCACGAATGGTTCGACGAGTTGGGCCTGCAAAGTGTCAGTGCCTACCACGGCCCGCGTTTCGACACGTTCTACATGGCGTTGAGCGCAGCGCAGGCAGGGTGTGGGGTGGCGCTGGTGCCGCGTTACCTGGCAGCAAAGGAACTGGCCGAAGGTAGCCTGGTGGTGCCGTGGCGCCATGCCATGCGCAGCACGGGGGCACACTACCTGGCGTATGCCGAGCATGCCGCAGAGGTGCCCAAGGTGCGGGCGTTGGTGGAATGGATTGGCGAGCAGCTTCAGGCTTGCTGAGTGATTGAAGGCAAGCTCGCGCCACTAGGTCGATCAAAAAAGGAATGACCCATTCACTTTTTTTCGCTTGTGAGCGCGGTACATTCCCAGCTTTCATGTAAGTATCCAAACCCAACCAGGAAGCTAGCGATGCCCGCCCACGATTTCGTCAGCCCCGACAGCATCCGCGCGCAGTTCTCTGCCGCCATGTCGCTCATGTACAAACAGGAAGTGCCGCTGTACGGCACGCTGCTGGCGTTGGTGAGCGAAATCAACCAGCAGGTCATGGCCCAACAGCCAGACGTGGCGCAGGCCCTGCGCTGGACGGGGGAAATCGAGCGGCTGGACCATGAACGCCATGGTGCCATCCGGGTGGGTACGGCCGAGGAGCTGGCGACCATCGCCCGCCTTTTTGCGGTCATGGGCATGCAGCCGGTGGGCTACTACGACCTCAGCAGTGCCGGGGTGCCCGTGCACTCCACCGCGTTCCGTGCCGTGCATGAGCAGTCTCTGCACGTCAGCCCGTTCCGCGTTTTCACTTCGCTGCTGCGCCTGGAGCTGATCGACAACCTGCAGTTGCGCGAAATGGCCCAGGGTATCCTGGCCAAACGCCAGATCTTCACCCCTCGCGCACTCCAGCTGATCGAGCAGCATGAACGCGATGGCGGCCTGAACACCGCAGATGCCCAGGCTTTCGTACAGGAAGCCCTGCACACCTTCCGCTGGCACCGGGACGCCACCGTCACCGCCGAACAGTACCAGCAGTTGCACGACCAGCACCGCCTGATCGCCGATGTGGTGGCGTTCAAGGGCCCGCATATCAACCACCTCACCCCGCGCACCCTGGACATCGATGCCATCCAGCTCGGCATGCCGGCCAAGGGCATCACGCCCAAGGCCGTGGTCGAAGGCCCCCCACCCCGCCGCCACCCGATTCTGCTGCGCCAGACCAGCTTCAAGGCCCTGCAGGAAAAGGTCGCATTCAGCGGCCAGCACGGTAGCGAAGGCAGCCACACCGCGCGCTTTGGGGAAATCGAGCAACGTGGCGCGGCGCTGACGCCGAAGGGGCGCCAGCTCTACGACCAGCTGCTCGACGCTACCCGCGCCGCACTGGGTGGCGCCCCCGCCGAGGCCAATGCCGCGCAATACATGGCAATGCTCACCGACACGTTCGCCGCCTTCCCGGACGACCTGGCGCAGATGCGTGAGCAGGGCCTGGCGTACTTCCGCTACTTCGCTACCGAGAAAGGCCTGGCTGCGCGCGATCAGCAAGGCAGGCCCACTACCCTGCAAGGGCTGATCGACGCAGGCCACGTGCATTTCGAGGCACTGGTGTACGAGGATTTCCTGCCCGTAAGCGCCGCCGGGATCTTCCAGTCCAACCTGGGCGACGATGCCCAGGCCGAGTACGGCAGCAACGCCAACCGCGCGGCCTTCGAAGCGGCGTTGGGGTTGCAGGTGCAGGATGAGCTGGCGCTGTACGCGCAAAGCGAGCGCCGCTCGTTGCAGGCCTGCGCGCAGGCGCTGAGCCTGGCATCGCTGTAAGGCGGCAGATCGAAGGGGGCGCCTGGGGCGCCCCACTGTTTCAGCGGAAGCGGTCCACTTCCTGACGCAGCTGCGCTGCCAGCCCTTCCAGCTCCCGCGCTGTGAATGCCAACTCGTTGGCCACCTCGCGCTGTTCACCGTTGGCCTGGGCGATGCTCTGCAAGTTGCGGCTCAGCACGGTCGCAGTGCTGCTCTGCTCCTGGGTCGCCGTACTGATCACGGCAAACTGCTCACCCGCCGCGCGGCTTTGTTCGTCGATGCGGGCGAGTGCCTGCGCGACTTTGCCGTTGCGCGCCAGGCCGTCCTGCATCAGCTGGTTGCTCTGCTCCAGCGTGGTGATGGCGTGCCCGGTCTGCTGCTGGATGCTGGTGATCATGCCGGAGATTTCATCCGTGGCCTGGCGGGTTCGCGCTGCCAACCCACGCACCTCGTCAGCCACCACTGCAAAGCCGCGCCCCTGCTCACCGGCACGGGCCGCTTCGATCGCAGCGTTCAAGGCCAGCAGGTTGGTCTGCTCAGCGATGGCGGTGATGACGCTGATGATGCTGCCGATCTCTTGCGAACGCGCACCCAGGCTGTTCATCACCGTGGCGGTACCACCGAGGGCATCGGCAATCTGCGTGAGCGAGTGCGACGCTTCTTCCATGGCGCCGCGGCCCACGCGGGTCTGCTGGGCATTGTCGCGGGCCATGCGCTCGGTGCCCGCCATGTTGTCGGCGATGTTCATGGAGGTGGCGCTGAACTCTTCCACCGCGCCTGCCATGCTGGTGATTTCGCCTGATTGCTGGTCCATGCCCTCGCAGGCGCCAGCCGAGAGGCCAGACAGCGAACGGGCCCGGGTGCTGACCTGCTCGGAAGCACTGCGAATATGCTCGACCATGTTCGAGAGGGCTTCACCCATCTTGTTGAAGCTGCGCGCCAACTGCCCGATTTCATCGTGGCTGGTCACGTTCAGCCGTGCGTTCAAGTCACCCGCCCCGAGCGCTTCGGCCTGGCGCACCAGGTCGTCCAGCGGGCGCAGCTTGCGCCTGAGCAACCACAGCGTGGCAACCACAGCCATGAGCATGGCCAGCAGGCTGCCGATGGCAAGGCGCAGGCCTACGCTCCAGGTCACCTCGCGGATCTCCGCCAGCGGCATGCTCGCAACCACGGTCCAGGGCCCCTCGGCAAAGGGCGCGGTGGCGCTGTACAGCGGTTGCTCGGCATTGGCCGGCGGTACCAGCCACTGGCCCTTTTCATCCTGCAGTGCCAACGAACCGGTCTGACCAATGCGGAAGCGTTTGAGGTTGGCGAACTGGGCATTCTGCGCATCGGTGTAGTCGAAACCCACGAACAGCACTGCGATCACTCGGCCATTACCGTCGGTCATCGGCACGTAGCGCGTCATGTAGTTGCGGTCGAACAACACGGCGCGGCCAACGTACATCTGCCCGGCCAGCAGCTTGGCGTAGGCCGGGTGCTGGCGGTCGAGCTGGGTACCGATAGCGCGGCTGCCGTCCTGTTTCTTGAGGTTGGTGCTGATGCGCACGAAATCGTCGCCGCTGCGCACAAACACCGTGGCGATACCGGCAGTCATCTGCTGGAAGTCGTCTACCTGCTGGAAGTCGTTGTTCAACAGCTGATCGCCCAGGTACAGGGCCGGCGTTGCCTGGGCTGCGACCTGCACGGTCTGCCCTGCATGCAGCGACAGCCCAGACGCGAAGCGGCGCTCGAACAGGCCGCTCAGGCGCTGGGTATTGTCCTTGAGCGAGCCGTGGAACGTGTCTAGCTGGTCGGCCAGCAGGCGCGCCTCACTGGCCAGGTGGGCCTGGCGCGTGGCGAGGTTGGCATCGTCCAGTGAACGCAGGGCAAAAAGGGTACTGCCGGAAATCACCAGCGCCAGCACGATGGCGAGGGCGATACCGAGTTGCGAGGCAATTCGGGCACGCGGTTGAGGCATGGGGAAGCTCCTGGCAAGAGGCCGGGATCATCCTGATCACGCTGACCGCCCGCTTCTATTCGACGGGAAGCGCGCCCTCTTCCGGGACGCTGGTGCCACTTGATCGGCGTCGCCGCTGAATACTTGAGTGCCGGGCCGGGATATACGGCTCGCAATCAAAGGGCTGGCAGGATCGCCACCTCGGGTAGCGCCATGGCAGCCACCTCTGCTTGCAGAAAGGCACTCAAGCGGCGTAGCCGCTCGCCGCCCGGCCGTGTGCGCGGCCATACCAGGTAGTAGTCCATGCCGCTGGGTACCGCCGTCGGCCATGGCAGGCTCATGCGCCCCTGCGCCACATCTTCGGCCACCATCGTCAGGTCGCCGATAGAAACACCGTAGCCGCGGGCCGCCGCAATCATGCCCAGTTCCAGGGTGTCGAACACCTGCCCGCCCTTGAGCGAAACCTTGCCACCCAGGCCCAGGCGCTCCAGCCATACCCGCCAGTCGCGCTTGTCCATCGTAGGGTGCAGCAGCTCGCTGCTCGCCAGGCGCGCCGCGGTCCAGGGCCCGTCATCCAGCAGCCCTGGTGCGCCCACCGGCACCAGCAGTTCGGGGAACAGCTTGCGCACCTCCCACTCTGCCGGGAACACCCCATCGCCTAGCAGCACCGCGCAATCGAAGGGTTCCTGGTTGAAGTCCACATGGTCCACGTCCATCCAGGCACTGGTCAGTTGCACTTCGTTGCCAGGCTGCAGCCGGCGGAAGCGGCTCAGCCGGGCCAGCAACCAGCGCATGGTCAGGGTGGACGGCGCCTTCATGCGCAGCATGTCGTCTTCACCGCGCAACGTGTCACAGGCACGCTCAAGCGCGGCAAAGCCTTCCCGCACACCCGGTAGCAACACCCGTGCAGCTTCGGTCAGTTGCAGGCTGCGGCCACTGCGCATGAACAGGCGGCAGGCAAAGTGATCCTCCAGCGTGCGAATGTGCCGGCTGACTGCGCTCTGGGTAATGGACAGTTCTTCGCCGGCACGGGTGAACGAGTTCAGCCGCGCTGCGGCTTCGAATGCGCGCAGGGCATAGAGGGGAGGCAGCTTGCGTTGCATGAGGCTCCTGGCACACGGGCCCTTGGGGCAAATGATCAGGAAGCTTACATGCATGAGTCAGACTCATGCCAATGATCGCATTTATCCTTTTGTGCAAAGCTGACCCAGGCCTCAGAATCGCCCTTCGTTCCCGCCTGTCATCACCAAGGACCGCCCCATGCACGTCGCCCCCACTACCGAGTTCAAGGCATTGCTGCGCCTGGCAGGCCCGCTGATCGCCTCGCAGTTGGCGCACATGCTGATGGTACTCACCGACACCTTGATGATGGCCCGCATCAGCCCGCAGGCCTTGGCCGGTGGCGGCCTGGGTGCGGCGAGCTACTCGTTCGTGTCGATCTTCTGCCTTGGCGTGATCGCGGCGGTCGGCACCCTGGTGGCCATCCGCAAGGGCGGCAACGACATAGAAGGGGCCACGCGCCTGGCCCAGAACGGCCTGTGGCTGGCATGGGGCCTGGCGCTGTTTGCGGCGCTGGTGTTGTGGAACCTGGAGCCGGCGCTGCTGCTGTTCGGGCAAAAGCCCGAGAACGTGGCCTCGGCCGCCGAGTTCCTGACCCTGCTACCCCTGGCCCTGCCTGGCTACCTCACATTCATGGCGTTGCGCGGGTTTACCAGCGCCCTGGGCCGTTCGGCCCCGGTGATGGTCATCAGCCTGGTGGGTACGGTGCTCAACTACCTGTTGAACGTTGCCTTGATCGAAGGCATGTTTGGCCTGCCAATGCTTGGCCTGATGGGCATCGGGCTGGTAACTGCCGTGGTGTCGATGGGCATGGCCATTGCCCTGGCGCTGTACATCCGCTGGCACCCGGCCTACGCCGCCTACCCACTGCGCAAAGGCCTGTCCCGCCCGTCGCTGCCGGCGTTGCGCGAGCTGTGGCGGCTGGGGCTGCCGATTGGTGGCACCTACATGGTGGAGGTGGGGCTGTTCGCATTCGCGGCGCTGTGCATGGGCGTGCTGGGCAGCACCGAGCTAGCCGCGCACCAGATCGCCCTGCAGATCGTGTCCACCGCGTTCATGGTGCCGACCGGCCTTTCCTACGCCGTGACCATGCGTGTGGGCCTGTACTTCGGTGCGGGCAACCTGCTGGCAGCCCGCAGCGCCGGGCGGATTGGCATCGCCCTGGGGGGCATGATCATGTTCGCCTTCGCCGCGCTGTTCTGGCTGCTGCCCGACGCCCTGGTGGGGCTGTTCATCGACCGGAATGACCCTGCGTTCGCGGCGATATTCCAGCTGGCCGTGCAGTTGTTGATGGTGGCCGCCTGGTTCGAGCTGTTCGACGGCATGCAGACCATCGCCATGGGTTCGATCCGCGGGCTGAAAGACGCCAAGACCACGTTCCTGATCGGGCTGGTGTGCTATTGGCTGGTGGGCGCGCCAAGCGCCTGGCTGTTCACCTTTACCCTGGGCGGCGGCGCGGTCGGGGTCTGGTGGGGCCTGGCATTGGGCCTGGCGTGTGCAGCGGTGGCGCTTACGTTCGGCTTTGAATGGCGAATGAAGCGCATGCTGGGTAAAGCCGGCTAGCCGGCCTCGGCCTGCTGGCACTGCGACAGAAACGCCATCAGTTCGTCCACGGGCAATGGCTTGCTGACCAGAAAACCTTGCACCTGGTCACAGCCATAGCCCCGCAACAAGGCGAGTTGCTCGTCGCTTTCCACCCCTTCAGCCACCACCTCCAGGTTGAGGTTGTGGGCCAGGTTGATCATGGCGTGCACCAGCTTGCGGTTTTCTTCGCGCATTTCCATCTCGGCGACGAAGCTGCGGTCCACCTTGAGCAGCGCGATGGGCAGGCTGTTGAGGTGCACGAATGACGAAAACCCGGTGCCGAAGTCATCCAGCGAGAAGCGCACGCCAAGGCGCCCCAAAGCGTCCATGGTCTGGCGCACCAGCTCGTTGCGGCGCATCACGGCCGTTTCGGTCAGTTCGAATTCCAGCCAGCGGGCATCGACGCCATATTCCTGAATGAGCCGGCTCAAGGTGGCCAGCAACTGGCTGTCCTGAAACTGGCGGAAACTCAGGTTGACGGCCATGTGCAGCGGCTCCAGCCCGGCGGCTCGCAGCGCCTGCATGTCCCGAAGCGCACGGGCGATGACCCAGTAGCCCAACGGCACGATCAGGCCGCTCTGCTCGGCCAGGGGCACGAATTCGCTGGGTGGCAACAGGCCACGCTCGGCATGACGCCAGCGCACCAAGGCCTCCAGGCCGACGATGTGGCCGTCCGCCAGGTTCAGCCGCGGCTGGTAGTGCAGCTCCAGCTCATCGCGGCGCAGGGCACGGCGCAGCTCGCTCTCCAGGTCTGCCAGGCTGCGGGCATTGCGGTTTATGCGCTCGTTGAAGACATGGTATGTGCAGCCCTGGCTGCCTTTGGCCTGGCGCATGGCGATGTGGGCGTGCCACATCAGCGGGTCGGCCCCACCTTGGGCGCGGGCATGTGCCAGGCCCAGGCTGCAGCCCAGCAGCAGGCTTTCACCGTCGATCCAGTAAGGCTCGGCCAGCGCCTCGATGATGCGTTCGGCCATCCACTCGGCGCGTTTGGGGTCGCGGCGGGTGTCGATGAGCAGGGCGAACTCGTCACTGCCCAGCCGCGCCAGCTGGTCGCCGGCTTCCAGCTGGTGGGTCAGGCGGTTGACCACCTGCAGGATCAGCCTGTCCCCACTTTGGTGGCCCAGGGCATCGTTGACGTGGCGGAAGTTGTCCAGGTCCAGGTGGCCCAGGGCCAGGCCGCGGCCTTCGTTTTCGGCCAGGCGAGCAGTGAGCAGCGCCTGGAAACCCTGGCGGTTGGCTATACCGGTGAGGGGGTCCTGCTCTGCCAGGCGCTGCAAGGTGGCCACCAGCACGCCCCGCTCGCGCACATGGCGCAGGCAGCGGCGCAGGGTGTGGGCACTGAGCTGGTCACTGACCAGCCAATCGCTGACACCCGCTGGCACCGTTTCAGGTTCGTCGTTCAGCAACAAGATGGTGGGCAGCTCGCACCGGCCCGCCGCCGGCAACAGGGCCGGGGTCGCCAGCACGATCGCCTGGCGGTCCTGGCTGAACAGGCTGTCGACCGCCTCCCAGCTGGGTGCCGTTACCAGCACGGTTGTACCGCGCAAGGCAGGCATGCACGCGTGCAGCAAAGTGGCCCATTCCGGCTCATTGGCCAACAGCAGCAAACGCAGAGGTTCGACAGGCGTAGGCAAGGGGGCTCCTTAAAGCTTTACGGTGCAACGATGAACGGTGGCCATATTACTGCATTTAATGAAAATGATTTTCACTTTTAAACATGTTCTTGTGTGATGTCATTCCGACGTATTTTGTCGTGCATCGTGCGCGAATCCTGACCACCCGGCAAATACGATTTTTTCAGCTGCAACCATTAGTGCCACTAATGATGCTGCAAAAGTCTGACTCGCGCGTCAGACGGTCGCGCCACAATAGGCCCATGCCTGATAGAATGCGCGGCTATTTTCTGGCGACCCCCGGTTTCTAGCATGTCCCGACTCAATCCCCGGCAGCAGGAAGCCCGTGACTATGTCGGCGGCCCTCTATTGGTGCTCGCCGGTGCAGGCTCGGGCAAGACCAGCGTGATCACGCGCAAGATTGCCCACCTCATCCAGAACTGCGGCATCCGTGCCCAGTACATCGTGGCGATGACCTTCACCAACAAGGCCGCCCGCGAGATGAAAGAGCGGGTCGGGACCCTGCTGCGCCCGGGGGAAGGCCGCGGGCTCACGGTGTGCACGTTCCACAACCTGGGCCTGAACATCATCCGCAAGGAGCACGGCAAGCTGGGCTACAAGCCAGGCTTCTCGATCTTCGATGAGTCCGACATCAAGGCATTGCTGTCGGACATCATGCAGAAGGAGTACTCCGGCGACGACGGCATCGACGAGATCAAGAACATGATCGGTGCCTGGAAGAACGACCTGATCCTGCCACCCGAGGCCCTGGAAAAGGCGCGCAGCCCGCGTGAACAAACCGCCGCCATCGTCTATACCCACTACCAGCGCACGCTCAAGGCGTTCAACGCGGTGGATTTCGACGACCTTATCCTGCAGCCGGTAAAGCTGTTCCAGGAGCACCCCGAGGTGCTGGAACGCTGGCAGAACCGCGTGCGCTACCTGCTGGTGGACGAATACCAGGACACCAACGCCAGCCAGTACCTGCTGGTGAAGATGCTGATCGGCATGCGCAACCAGTTCACCGTGGTGGGCGACGACGATCAGTCGATCTACGCCTGGCGCGGCGCGCGTCCGGAAAACCTGATGCTGCTCAAGGAGGACTACCCTTCCTTGAAAGTGGTCATGCTGGAGCAGAACTACCGCTCCACCAGCCGCATCCTGCGCTGCGCCAACGTGCTCATTGCCAACAACCCCCATGCGTTCGAGAAGCAGTTGTGGAGCGAAATGGGCGTAGGTGACGAGATCCGCGTCATCCGCTGCAAGAACGAGGAAGCCGAAGCCGAGCGCGTGGCCATGGAAATCCTCACGCTGCACCTGCGCACCGACCGCCCCTACAGCGACTTTGCCATCCTGTACCGTGGCAACTACCAGGCCAAGCTGATCGAGCTGAAACTGCAGCACCACCAGGTGCCCTATCGCCTGTCGGGTGGCAACAGCTTCTTTGGTCGCCAGGAGGTCAAGGACCTCATGGCCTACCTGCGCCTGCTGGTGAACCCGGACGATGACAACGCCTACCTGCGGGTCATCAACGTCCCCCGCCGGGAGATCGGTTCCACCACCCTGGAAAAGCTTGGCAACTACGCCACCGAGCGCGGCACGTCGATGTACGCCGCCAGCGAGGAGCTTGGCCTGGGTGAGCACCTGGATGCCCGCTACACCGAGCGCCTGCAGCGCTTCAAGCACTGGCTGGACGGTGTGCGCCAGAAGGTCGCGCTGGACGACCCGATTGCCGCGCTGCACGAAATGATCCGCGACATCGACTACGAAAACTGGATTCGCCAGCAGACCGCCAGCGACAAGGCGGCCGAGTTTCGTATCAGCAACGTCTGGTTCCTGGTCGACGCACTGAAAAACACCCTCGAGAAGGACGAAGAGGGTGACATGACCATCGAGGACGCCATCGGCAAGCTGGTGCTGCGCGACATGCTGGAGCGCCAGCAGGAAGAGGAAGAAAACGCCGAAGGGGTGCAGATGATGACCCTGCACGCGTCCAAGGGGCTGGAGTTCCCGTACGTGTTCATCATGGGCATGGAGGAAGAAATCCTCCCGCACCGCTCCAGCATCGAGGCCGACACCATCGAGGAAGAGCGCCGCCTGGCTTACGTGGGCATCACCCGCGCGCGCCAGACCCTGGCCTTCACCTTTGCCGCCAAGCGCAAGCAGTACGGGGAAATCATCGACTGTACGCCCAGCCGCTTCCTCGACGAACTGCCCCCGGAAGACCTGGCCTGGGAAGGCCTGGACGATGCCCCGGTCGAGGTCAAGGCCGCACGCGGCAACAATGCCCTGGCCGACATCCGGGCAATGCTCAAACGCTGATCAACCATTACTCTTAAACGCTGCCGCTGTTTGCGGCCACCTTTGTTACATCGAGGAATACCATAGTGGAAGCACTGCATCAGAAGATTCGCGAAGAAGGCATCGTGCTTTCCGATCAGGTTCTCAAAGTCGATGCGTTTCTCAACCACCAGATCGACCCCGCGCTGATGCAACTGATCGGTGACGAGTTCGCCCGCCTGTTCGCCGACGCCGGCGTGACCAAGATCGTCACCATCGAAGCCTCGGGCATCGCCCCGGCGGTGATGACCGGCTTGAAGCTGGGCGTACCGGTGATCTTTGCCCGCAAGCACCAGTCGCTGACGCTGACCGAGAACTTGCTGACGGCATCGGTTTACTCGTTCACCAAGCAGACCGAGAACACCGTGGCCATTTCGCCCCGCCACCTCAACAGCAACGACCGCGTGCTGGTAATCGATGACTTCCTGGCGAACGGCAAGGCGTCGCAGGCGCTGATCTCGATCATCAAGCAGGCCGGGGCAACCGTGGCTGGCCTGGGCATCGTCATCGAGAAGTCGTTCCAGGGTGGGCGTGCCGAACTGGACAGCCAGGGCTATCGCGTCGAGTCGCTGGCGCGGGTGAAGTCGTTGGCCGGTGGCGTGGTGACGTTCATCGAGTAAGGCCCTGCTCGGGTGCCGCCTGGCACCGGCCCCGCCGGTGTACGCGGGGGCCCCCGCACCGAACGGGCACGGCGCATTTCTAGGGCGCTGTGGCGGCGAGGGCGGCTAGCAGCAAACGCTGGTACAGGTCTTCTTTCAGGCCGTCAGGCTGCTCCAGTGCCATGCGCGCCAGATGCGCCTCATAACCTTCCGGCCCGGGCGCATCGAGGGTTGCCTTGCCCAGCGCCAGCACTTCGCTCAGCTTGAATTTGCTCTTCAACCAGCCAAGTGCCCGCAGCAAGTCCTGCTCCACATCGGTGAAGTCGGTGCCCAGCGGGTACTCGGCAAACAGCTGGCTGTGCTGTGCGCGAACCGCCTCCAGGCGTTCAGGGGTGTTGTGCGTGAAGCGCGTGTCCAGCTGGAAACCTTTGGCCAGCTTGCCAGCGCTTTTCGCCTCCTCCATCAGCGCCTGCTGAAAGCGTGAGTCGCACACGGCCAGCAACCGCGCAATCACCTCGCTGTCGGTGTGCCCCCGCAGGTCGGCAACCCCATACTCGGTGACCACGATGTCGCGCAGGTGCCGGGGGATGGTGCAGTGGCCGTAGCGCCAGAACAGGTTAGAGGTGACCTCACCACCTGCCTCACGCCAGCTGCGCAGCAGCAGTATCGAGCGGCCGCCCTCCAGCGCATGGCCCTGGGCGACGAAGTTGTACTGCCCGCCCACCCCGCTGAGCACGCGCCCGTCTTCCAGCTGGTCCGCCACACCGGCGCCCAGCAGGGTCATGCCGAATGCCGTGTTGATGAACCGCGCATCACGGCGCTGGCGACGCTTCAGGGCTTCATCGCCATACAGTTCGTTGACGAAGCTGATGGCCGTCATGGCAAACCGTGCACGCTGCTCCAGCGGCATGTCACGCAGGCGCTGGTAAAACGACTGGGGCCCAAGGAAAAAACCACCGTGCAGCACCACTTCCTGCTCGTCTGCAGTACGTCGCAGCAGGCCCGCATCGGCCAGTTCCAGCAGGCCGTTGACGAACATCTCGCTGCAGCCGTAAAGGCCCTCATCGAGCGGGGCCAGACCGCCTTCTCGCTCGATCAACGGCTGCCAGGCCCCGGCCCCCAACGCATCCATCGCCTCACGATAGGCGGCATTATCGCCCTGGCGCGCCAGCAGCGCCGCCGCTACCGCGTCGCCCATGGCGCCGATACCAATCTGCAACGTGCCACCATCGCGCACCAGGCTGCTGGCGTGCAGGCCAATGCAGTGGTCCTGGGTATTGACCGGCATGTTGGGCGTGGAAAACAGGCGCCGCTGCTCGGCCTCATCCAGCAGCAGGTCGAAGGCATCCATCGGCAGCTCTGCGTCGCCTGGCATGTAGGGCAGCTGGGCATGCACCTGGCCGAGCATGAGGATGGTTTCGCCTGCTGCACGCCGGCGCTCGACCATGGGCAGCAAGTCCAGGGTGATATCGGGGTTGCAGGCCAGGCTCAGGTGCACAGGCCGTTCTGGCGTGGCGGCTACCAGTTGCGCGATCAGGTTAAGGCCCTTGGCATTGATGTCCCGGGCGGCGTGGCTGTAATTGCTGCTGACGTAGTCCTGCTGGGCCGGCTCGCTGTGCAGCAGGCTGCCCGGCTGCATGAAGAACTGCTCCACACGAATGTTCGGCGGCAGGCTGTCGTTACGCAGGTCGGCCAGGTAATCGAGCTCTTCATAGTCGGCGAAGACACGCTCGACGAAGGGTTCGAGAAAGCGCCGTTGCAGGCCATCGCCCAGCGGTGGCCGGCCGAGGGACAACGCGGTGTAGAGGGTAAGCTGCCGCTCGGGCAGCTCGCGCACCCGGGCATAGAGGGCGTTGACGAACGCGTTGGGCTTGCCCAGGCCCAGCGGCAGGCCCATGTGGATATGGGCCGGCAGGCGCGACAGCACCTGGTCGACGGCATGTTCGACAGAGCAGAGGTGCATCGGGGGCCTCCTGAGTCACCCATGGATTCACGGGGTTGGACAGAAGGCGGGCAGCATTGGTTGCCGTGGCGTTGCAGCACCCCGCAAAAACAAAACCCGCCATCGGCGGCGGGCTTTGCGCAATAACGCGGTGACCTACAGGCCGGACATCTTCTTGATGGCGGCTTTCAGGTCGTCATCCGAGCAATCGGCGCAGGTGCCTTTGGGCGGCATGGCGTTGATGCCGGTGATGGCCTTGGCCAGGATGCCATCCAGCCCACCCTGGTGGTCGGCGCGCTCTTTCCAGGCTGCGGTATCGCCCACCTTCGGCGCGCCCAGCAGGCCAGTGCCATGGCAGGCATTGCAGTGCTTGGCGATGATGTCATCCGGCGTCTTGGCGGCCCCACCGCCTGCTGTGGCGGCCACTTCCATGCCTTTGCATTCCTGGCCCTGAACACACACCTGGCCTACCGGCGCCAGGCGCTTGGCAATATCGTCGTTGGTTGCAGCGGTTGCGCTCATTGCCCAGAGGGCGAGTAAGGCGGCTGGTAGGGCCAGCATCTTCTTGATTTGGTTCACGCGAACACCCTCATGGTGGCTAATCATGCTCGCGGCCACGGATCCTCGAGCGCTGAAAAGTATAGCGGTAACCATAAGGGCGGGAAACGACCCTACACCGGAAAGGGGTATTGGCGAAACAATGCACTGCGCTGGATCAAAAGTTTGAAGGCGTTGCCGCGCTGATCAGCCGTGCTGGCTGGTCGTAGGGGTTGCGAAAACGGTGCGGGCGGGTGCTTTCGAAGTAGTAGCTGTCGCCTGCTTCGAGGATGAACAGCTCGGTGCCAACGACCAGTTCCAGGCGGCCTTCCAGCAGAATGCCGGTTTCTTCGCCGTCATGGGTCAGCATTTCTGCGCCGGTATCGGCACCTGGCGGGTAGACCTCGGTGAGAAAGGCGATAGCACGGTTGGGGTGCGACTTGCCAACCAGCTTCATGGTGACGGCACCATCGGAGATGTCGATCAGCTCATGGGCCTTGTACACGATCTGTGCCGGGCTTTCAGGCTCGAGTTCCACGGAAAAGAACTCGACCATGGACATGGGTATGCCACTGAGCACCTTGCGCAGGGAGCTGATCGAAGGGCTGACGCTGTTCTTCTCGATCATCGAGATCGTGCTGTTGGTCACCCCGGCACGCTTGGCGAGTTCACGCTGGGACAGGCCCTTGAGCTTGCGGATGGCTTGCAGTCGTTCGCCGACGTCCAAAGCTGGAGCCTCCTGAAACGGTGTGGGGGGGGTGTATGTGAACGATATCATGGCAACGCCGTTCAGTATTTACAACACACCGCCCCAACGCCATTCATTACGGCACCCCTACTCGCCGCAGTATTCCAGCGGGACGCGTTTGACGTTGCAGAACACCTGATACGGGATCAGGCCCGCATGGCCAGCTACTTCGCTGGCCAGCACCTGCTTGCCCCACAGCTCCACCGGGCTGCCCAGGGTGGCATGGGGCACGTCGGTAAGGTCTACGCTGAGCATGTCCATCGACACCCGGCCAATCAGTTGCGCGCGCGTGCCGGCCACCAGCACAGGTGTGCCGTTGGGTGCCTGCCGCGGGTAACCGTCGGCGTAGCCCATGGCGACCACGCCAACCCGTGTGGGCCGGGTGCTGACGAACTTGGCGCCATAGCCCACCGGCTCGCCTGCAGGCAGTTCACGCACGCTGATGATCCGCGATTGCAGGGTCATAACCGGCTGCAGGCGCTGCGCCTGAGGCTGGGCGGCGTCGAACGGCGTGGCGCCATATAGCATCAGGCCGGGCCGTACCCAGTCGCCCTGAGCCTGCGGCCAACCCAGCACACCTGGCGAGTTGCGCAGGCTGCACTCGGCTGCCAGGCCCTCCCGGGCCGCCTCGAATACGGCGATCTGGCGGGCAGTGGCGTCGGCTTCAAGCTCATCGGCCCGGGCGAAGTGAGTCATCAGCACGATGCGTGCGACCTTGCCGGTGGCCAGCAGCCGCTGGTAGGCGTCGTGGTAGTCCTTGGCGTGCAGGCCAACGCGGTGCATGCCGCTGTCCAGCTTGAGCCAGACGGTGATGGGCTTGTGCACCGGGGTGTTCTCGATGGCCTCCAGCTGCCACAGCGAATGCACAGCACACCACAGGTCGTGCTCGGCGATAAGGGCCAGCTCGCTGGCTTCGAAAAAACCTTCCAGCAACAGCACAGGCGCCTTGATGCCCGCGGCGCGCAGTTCCAGGGCCTCTTCGATACAGGCCACGGCGAAGCCATCGGCTTCGGCTTCCAGTGCCAGGGCGCAGCGCACGGCGCCATGGCCATAGGCATCAGCCTTGATCACGGCAAGGGCTCTGGCACCGGTGAGTTCACGGGCCAGACGGTAATTGTGGCGCAGGGCCTGGAGGTCGATCAGGGCGCGGGCGGGGCGCATGGCGGCTGCCTTATGGTGATTCAGGTTGAAAACGGTATGGGTTTCACGCTGGCAAGCCAGCTCCCACAGCGGGTTGCACCGGCCTCAGGCAATGCAAGGTTGCTGTGGGAGCCGGCATGCCGGCGATGAGGCCGGCACAGGCAAACTTACTGCTGGTGAACCGGTGCAGCATGCCCCTGCCTGGCCACTTCCCGGCCACTGCCGTAGCGCGAAATGTCCAGTCCTTCGGCGCTGATCTGCGGCTGCTTGCGTGCAATCAGGTCCGCCAACAGGCGCCCCGAGCCACACGCCATGGTCCAGCCCAGCGTACCGTGCCCGGTGTTCAGGAACAGGTTGCGGAACGCCGTCGCCCCCACAATCGGGGTGCCGTCCGGCGTAGCCGGGCGCAGGCCGGTCCAGAAACTGGCCTGGCCAAGATCACCGCCGCGAGGATAAAGGTCGTTGACGATCATCTCCAGCGTTTCGCGCCGACGCGGGTTCAGCGACAGGTCAAAACCGGCGATTTCGGCCATGCCGCCCACGCGGATACGGTTATCGAACCGGGTGATCGCCACTTTGTAGGTTTCATCCAGAATGGTCGATGTGGGCGCCATTTCAGCGTTGGTGATCGGCACAGTCAGCGAGTAGCCCTTGAGCGGGTAAACCGGCGCCTTGATACCCAGCGGCTTGAGCAACTGCGGCGAATAACTGCCTAGCGCCAGCACGTAGCGATCGGCCGTTTCCAGCTTGCCATCGATCACCACACCGTTGATGCGATCGCCGGCGGCATCCAGGCGCTGGATGTCCTGGCCGAAGCGGAACTCCACGCCCAGCTTCACGGCCATCTCTGCCAGCTTGTTGGTGAACAGCTGGCAGTCGCCGGTCTGGTCGTTGGGCAGGCGCAAGGCACCTGCCAGAATATCCTTTACGCCAGCCAGCGCGGGTTCCACACGGGCGATGCCGTCGCGGTCGAGCAGTTCGTAGGGCACGCCAGACTGCTCAAGCACCGCGATGTCCTTGGCCGCAGCATCCACCTGGGCCTGGGTGCGGAACAACTGGGTGGTACCGAGGCTGCGGTTCTCGTAGGCAATGCCGGTCTCAGCGCGCAGTTCGTCCAGGCAGTCGCGGCTGTACTCGGACAGGCGCACCATGCGCTCTTTGTTCACCGCATAGCGGTTGGCGGTGCAGTTGCGCAGCATCTGCGCCATCCACAGGTACTGATCAACATCGCCAGTGAGCTTGATGGCCAGCGGGGCGTGGCGTTCCAGCAACCACTTGATGGCCTTCAGTGGCACCCCCGGGGCAGCCCAGGGCGAGGCATAGCCGGGTGAGATCTGGCCAGCGTTGGCGAAACTGGTTTCCATGGCCACCGCAGGCTGGCGGTCGACCACCGTTACGTCGAACCCTTGCCGGGCCAGGTAATAGGCACTGGCGGTTCCGATCACGCCGCTACCAAGTACCAGAACTCGCATCGTCTTATTCCTCACACGCGGCACGCCGCAGGTTGTTATTGGGTGGCCATTGATGAGCGCAGTATAGGAATTCGCAACCAGTGCATTTCACTATATAAAAGCCTAATATTGGCGAGAATTCTCGGCAGAATCGCCTTTGACGGAGGGGCATCCCCTATGAGAACCCAGCACCAGAGCAAGCGTGAACTGGACAAGATTGACCGCAACATTCTGCGCATCCTGCAAAACGACGGGCGGATTTCCTTTACCGAGCTGGGTGAAAAGGTCGGGCTCTCGACCACCCCGTGTACGGAGCGGGTTCGCCGCCTGGAGCGCGAAGGCATCATCATGGGCTACAACGCGCGCCTGAACCCTCAGCACCTCAAAGGCAGCCTGCTGGTGTTCGTGGAAATCAGCCTGGACTACAAGTCGGGGGACACGTTCGAAGAGTTCCGCCGCGCCGTGCTCAAACTGCCCCATGTACTGGAGTGCCACCTGGTGTCCGGCGACTTCGACTACCTGGTCAAGGCGCGCATCTCGGAGATGGCGTCGTACCGCAAACTGCTGGGCGATATCCTGCTGAAGCTGCCGCACGTGCGGGAGTCCAAGAGCTACATCGTGATGGAAGAAGTGAAGGAAAGCCTCTGCCTGCCGATCCCGGACTGACCCTACACCAGCACCTGCCGGGTGGTGGCAATGAACTGGTGAACCAGCTGTTCGGCGGCGGGGTCGATCATCGGTTCCGGGCCCCGGCCACGCGGGCAGGCCAGGCGCGGGGTGGTGCCGAACAGGCGGCAGATCATCGGGCGCTCCTGGTACACCGTGCAACCTTGAGGCCCCAGGTGCACGCAGTCCAGCCGCTCCAGTGCGGCGTCCTGTTCGGCCTGGGTTTTGCGCGGCAGGCGGGCCATCTCCTGGGCGGAGGTGGTGACCGGGCCGCAGCAATCGTGGCAGCCAGGTTCGCATTCGAACGAGGGGATGAGTTCGCGCAGGAAGTGGATTTTGTGGCGGTTGCAGGGCATGGCGAAGTACAGGCTGACGAAGTGGGTGGATTATAGGCCCATTCGCGGGTAAACCCGCCCCACCGAATACCCCGCCCTCGCAGTTTTAACCGCGAAACCGGGCATGGCCTGGCTGGTTGCCGCGCCTGCGCGGCACAGCTTATCCTCGCCGCTCTCTCCAGCTTCAGGGCCAGCCCGATGATCCACAGCGCGCAGCACGCCGCCTCCTACTACGCCGCCAGCCGCTTGCCACACCCGGATCACGCGTTCCTGCAGGGCGAACACAGCGCCGATGTATGCGTTGTGGGCGGAGGCTACTCGGGCCTTAACACCGCCATCGAACTGGCCGAGCGCGGCTTTTCGGTCATCCTGCTGGAGGCCCGCAAGCTGGGCTGGGGCGCCAGTGGGCGCAACGGCGGGCAGCTGATACGCGGGGTTGGCCACGGGCTGGAGCAGTTTCTGCCGGTGCTCGGCGAGCAGGGTGTGCGCAGCCTGCAACTGATGGGGCTGGAGGCGGTGCAGATCGTGCGCGATCGCGTGGAGCAGCACGGCATTGCCTGTGACCTGAGGTGGGGCTACTGCGACCTGGCGAACAAACCTTCGCAACTGCAGGGTTTTGCCGAGGAAGCCGAGCATCTGCGCAGCCTGGGCTATGCCCACGCGCTACGCTTGGTGGGCAAGGACGATATCCACAGCGTGGTAGGCGCCGACTGCTACGCCGGGGGGCTGGTGGACATGGGCTCGGGGCACTTGCACCCACTCAACCTGGCCTTGGGCGAAGCGGCCGTGGCCAGCCGCCTGGGCGTACGCCTATATGAACAATCCGAGGTCACGCGGATCGACTACGGCCCCCAGGTGCAGGTGCACACCGCACAAGGCCGGGTGCGTGCCAAAACCCTCGTGCTGTGCTGTAACGCCTACCTGAATGGGCTGGACCGCGAACTGGCTGGCAAGGTGCTGCCGGCCGGTAGCTACATCATCGCCACCGAGCCGTTGGGTGAAGAACGTGCTCGCGCCTTGTTGCCGCAGAACATGGCGGTGTGCGACCAGCGCGTGGCACTGGATTATTACCGCCTGAGCGCCGACCAGCGGCTGCTGTTTGGCGGCGCCTGCCATTATTCCGGCCGCGACCCTGGGGACATCGCTGCGTACATGCGCCCCAAGATGCTCAAGGTGTTCCCTCAACTGGCCGATGTGCGCATCGACTACCAGTGGGGTGGCATGATCGGCATCGGCGCCAATCGGCTGCCCCAAGTGGGCCGCCTGGCGGGCCAGCCAAACGTGTATTACGCCCAGGCGTATTCGGGCCATGGGCTCAATGCCACCCACCTTGCGGCGCGGCTGTTGGGCGAGGCCATCAGCGGCCAGGAAAGCGGGCGCTTCGACCTGTTCGCCAAGGTGCCGCACATGACCTTCCCTGGCGGCAAGCACCTGCGCTCGCCATTGCTGGCGTTGGGGATGTTGTGGCATCGCCTCAAGGAACTGGTTTGAAGGTTGGGCGGGGAGCGTCACGCCTTCCAGAAGGGCTTGCGGCCTTCGGTTCGGGCTTGCTCCCAGCTAAGCCCTACGTCGCGTAGCTCGTCGTCGGTCAGCTGCAACAGCGTTCTGCGGGTCTGCCAGCGGTGCAGCATCAGCCCCCAGCGGCCCAGCCCTTGTGGGGCATTGAATACCCTGGCTTGCTGGCCCGCTTCCAATTCCTTTGCCAAAAGCTGCAAGCGTACATCAGTCATCCCAGCCATCACTGCGCCCTCCACGTGTGCCGAATCCATGGGCAAAGCATGGGGGTTGGGGGCGATGGCAATACAGAGCCAATGCAGCCTTATTATTCCCATACAGAATTGGCCGCAAGCCGACTGAATGCTGTATTTTCCGCTCATCTGTACCGGTTGCTACGCCAAGTCAGCGCAGGAGTATGCCGTGACCCTTTACCTGAACCTCGCCGAGCTGCTCGGTGCCCGCATCGAACAAGGCCTTTACCAGCCTGGCCAGCGGCTGCCCTCGGTACGTGCGTTGAGTGCCGAACATGGGGTCAGCCTGAGTACCGTGCAGCAGGCGTACCGCATGCTGGAAGACGGTGGCATGGTCTCGCCGAGGCCCAAGTCCGGCTATTTCGTCAACGACCATCGCCAACTGCCGGCATTACCGGCCGTCAGCCGCCCGGCGCAGCGCCCGGTGGAAATCTCCCAGTGGGAACAAGTGCTTGAGCTGGTGCGCAGCACTCCGCGCCAGAACGTCATACAGCTGGGCCGCGGCATGCCCGATATCGAAGCCCCAACGCTCAAACCACTGCTGCGCAGCCTGGCCCAGTTGAGCCGGCGCCAGGACATGCCAGGCCTGTATTACGACAACATCCACGGCAACCTGACCCTGCGCGAACAGGTGGCACGCCTGGTGCTGGACTCGGGCTGCAGGCTGGCACCCTCCGACCTGGTGATCACCACGGGTTGCCACGAGGCGCTGTCCTGCAGCATCCGGGCGGTGTGTGAGCCGGGCGACATCGTTGCGGTGGACTCGCCCAGCTTCCATGGCGCCATGCAAACCCTGAAGGGCCTGGGCATGAAGGCGCTGGAGATCCCCACCGACCCGGTCACCGGTATCAGCCTGCAAGCGCTGGAACTGGCCCTTGAGCAGTGGCCGATCAAACTTATCCAGATCACCCCAAGTTGCAACAACCCCCTCGGCTACATCATGCCCGAGGCCCGCAAGAAAGCTTTGCTGAGCCTCGCCCAGCGCTACGACGTGGCCATTCTGGAAGATGACGTTTACGGCGACTTGGCCTACACCTACCCGCGCCCGCGTACGGTCAAGTCGTTCGACAACGATGGCCGCGTGTTGCTGTGCAGCTCGTTCTCCAAGACCCTGGCCCCAGGCCTGCGGGTGGGCTGGGTTGCCCCGGGGCGTTACCTGGAGCGGGTGCTGCACATGAAGTACATCAGTACGGGCAGCACCGCCAGCCAGCCGCAGCTGGCCATCGCCGACTTCATCGCTGCGGGGCACTACCAGCCCCATGTTCGGCGCATGCGCAGCCAGTACCAGCGCAGCCGCGAACTGATGAGCGACTGGGTAACCCGGTACTTTCCGCCGGGCACCCGGGTAAGCCGCCCCCAAGGCGGCTTCATGCTGTGGGTGGAGCTGCCTGAACACTTTGACACGCTGCGGCTGAACCGGGCGCTGCTCGAGCAGGACGTACAGGTGGCCGTGGGCAGCATCTTTTCGGCCTCGGGCAAGTACCGGCACTGTTTGCGCATGAACTTCGCCGCCCGCCCCACGCCGCAGATCGAAGCCGCCGTGCGCAAGGTGGGGGAAACCGTCCTGCGCCTGTTGGATGAAGAATACGCAGCCACGTAACTTTGCACAGCCCGGCACGGTCAAACCCGCAAGCCTTTCCTCGTACAGGACGACCCTCCCTTGAAAACCCAGCGAGCCCTGATGCTGGTGCTGGTGCTGCTGCTTGGCCTTGCCGGCTGCACCAGCATCAGCACGCCCCGCGAGACCAGCCAGGCGCTACCGGCCAACGACTCAGCCTTCGGGCGCTCGGTGCTGCGCCAGGCTGCACCCTATGAAGGGCGCTCGGGCTTTCGCCTGCTGCCCAACAGCAACGAGGCATTCCGCGCGCGGGCCGAGCTGATCCGCAATGCTCAGGCCAGCATCGACCTGCAGTACTACATCGTCCATGACGGCCTCAGTACCCGCGCCCTGGTCCACGAACTGTTGCGCGCAGCCGACAGGGGTGTGCGCGTGCGCATCCTGCTGGACGACACCACCAGCGATGGCCTCGACGCCATCATGGGCACCCTCGCCGCCCACCCCAATATCCAGATCCGCGTGTTCAACCCTTTGCACCTGGGCCGCAGTACAGGGATAACGCGGGCAATGGGGCGGCTGTTCAACCTGTCGCGCCAGCACCGGCGCATGCACAACAAGCTGTTCCTGGTGGATAACAGCATGGCCATTGTTGGCGGCCGCAACCTGGGTGACGAGTACTTCGACGCCGAGCCCAACCTGAACTTCACCGACATCGATCTGCTGAGCGTCGGGCCCATTGCCGAGCAGCTGGGGCACAGCTTCGACCAGTACTGGAACAGCGCACTGAGCCGGCCGATTACCGACTTTCTGTGGCACCAGCCCAACGAAAACGATCTGCGCAGCAGCCGGCACCGCCTGGAAGTGTCCCTGGCCGAAGCACGAACCCAGCGCAAGGAACTGTACGATCGCCTGATGGCCTACCAGTCCCAGCCACGCCTGGACACCTGGCGTAATGAGCTGATCTGGGCCCATGCCCAGGCGCTGTGGGACGCACCGAGCAAGGTACTGGCCGACGATGAGCCCGACCCGCAACTCTTGCTCACCCGCCAGCTGGGGCCAGACCTGCGTAACGTGCGCCACGAGCTGATTCTGGTGTCGGCCTACTTCGTCCCTGGCGAACCCGGGCTGCTGTACCTCACCCACAGTGCCGACGCAGGCATTTCGGTGAAACTGCTGACCAACTCACTTGAGGCCACCGACGTACCGGCCGTGCACGGAGGCTACGCGCCCTACCGCAAAGCCTTGCTGGAGCACGGGGTGAAGCTGTACGAGCTGCGCCGCCAGCCGGGCGACCCAAGCGCCGGCAAGCTGAACTTCCATGGCGGCTCCGATTCCAGCCTGCACAGCAAGGCCATCGTTTTCGACCGGCACAAGACGTTCATCGGCTCGTTCAACTTCGACCCACGCTCGGTACTGTGGAATACCGAAGTCGGCGTGCTGGTCGACAGCCCGGAACTGGCGGAATACACCCGGGCGCTGGCCGTACAGGGTATGGCCCCGGCCCTGAGTTATCAGCCAGAGCTGGTGGGCGGCAAGCTGATATGGGTGACGGAGGAAAACGGCCAGCGCCGGGTGCTGACATCAGAACCGGGCGGCCTGTGGCGGCGCTTCAATGCCTGGATCAGCAAGGCGGTTGGCCTGGAGAAGATGCTGTAGGGAAAAGCCCGTTTAGCCCGGCACCGGCTCGAAAGCCCCACGGCGTCGGGTGAGCACCACCAACCCGGCGGCGCCTGCCGCCATCAGCAATGGCAGCGCGTGGCCGCTGATCCATTGGCTCCCCGCCCCCGCCAGCAACGGCCCGAGCAGGCAACCGATACCCCACAACTGCGCCACGTGGGCATTGGCGCGTACCAGGGCGTCGTCCCGGTAGCGCTCACCGATCAGCACCAGTGACAAGGTAAACAGACCCCCGGCACTGGCCCCGAACAGCACCCACAACGGCCAGATGGCAGGCGTGTGCAGCAACAGCGGTATCGCCAGGCTGGACACCAGCAAGGTCGTGGCGCACCCGGTGAAGAGGGTTTGCCGTGACATATGGTCAGCCAGCACGCCAATGGGCAACTGCAGCACTGCATCGCCTACCACCACGGTACTGACCATGAACAGGGCGATTTCCTTGCTGAAACCCTGCTGCAGGCAATAGACCGGCAGCAGCGTGAGAATCATCGCTTCGAACGAAGCGAACAGGGCAATGGCCCAGGCGATTACCGGCAAGCGCTTACAGAACGCGTACAGGTCGCCGAACGTGACACTGCAGGCTTCGGTGGAGGGTGCTCCACCGCGCCCCAGCAGAAGCAGCGGCGCCAGCAGCAACAGCCCGGTCGCCGCCCAGAACCCGAAGTCATCATCCGAGCCGAGCACGCCCAGCACCAGCGGGCCGGCCAACTGGCTCAGCGCATAGCTGCTGCCATACAGCGCTACCAGCCTGCCCCGCCATTGCTCGACCACCAGCTGGTTGATCCAGCTTTCGCCAAGGATGAAGACCACGGTCAGGGCCATGCCGATCAGCAGGCGCAACAGCAACCACAACGGGTAGCTGGGCAGCAGTGCCAGCAGGCCGATGGACAGCGCACCACCCCACAGGCACAGGCGCATGGCAGAAGGCACACCCACCCAGCCCGCCAGGCGGCTGGCAAGGCTGGCGCCTGCCAGCACACCCAGCGCGGGCATGGCCGCCATCACCCCGATAGCGAAGCTGCCGTAGCCCCAGGCTTCCAGGCGCAAGGACACCAACGGCATGCTGACGCCGAGCGCAAGCCCGACGCTCAGCACCGACGCCAGTACGGCGAAGTAGGTACCCCAGCGCATCGCAGCCCCCGGGCTTACAGCTTGATCCAGGTGGCTTTCAGCTCGGTGTATTTCTCCAGCGCATGCAGGGATTTGTCACGGCCATTGCCCGACTGCTTGAAGCCACCAAACGGGGCGGTCATGTCGCCGCCGTCGTACTGGTTGACCCAGACACTGCCGGCACGCACGGCGCGGGCAGTTTTGTGCGCCTTGGAAATGTCCGAAGTCCAGATGCCGGCGGCCAGGCCGTACGGGGTGTCGTTGGCGATGGCCACCGCTTCCTCGGCGGTATCGAAGCTGATCACCGAAAGCACCGGGCCGAAGATTTCTTCCTGGGCGATCTTCATGGCGTTGGTAACGCCATCGAAGATGGTCGGCTCTACATAGGTGCCGCCGGTTTCTTCCAGGGTGCGCTTGCCGCCTGTCAGCAGCTTGGCGCCGTCCTTGTGGCCTGCCTCGATATACGACAGCACGGTGTTCATCTGCTGGGTATCGACCAGGGCACCCACAGTGGTCTGTGGGTCCAGCGGGTTGCCTGGCTTCCAGCCCTTCAGGGCCTCCACCACCATGGGCAGGAACCTGTCCTTGATGGACCGTTCGACCAGCAGGCGCGAGCCTGCGGTGCACACCTCACCCTGGTTGAAGGCGATGGCACTGGCAGCGGCCTGCGCGGCAGCCTGCAGGTCTGGCGCGTCGGCGAACACGATGTTCGGGCTTTTGCCACCGGCTTCCAGCCAGACGCGCTTCATGTTTGACTCGCCCGCGTACACCATCAACTGCTTGGCAATCTTGGTGGAGCCTGTGAATACCAGGGTATCGACGTCCATATGCAGGGCCAGGGCCTTGCCGACGGTGTGGCCGTAACCCGGCAGCACGTTCAGTACACCGGCCGGAATGCCGGCCTCGATGGCCAGCTGCGCAATACGAATGGCCGTGAGCGGTGATTTCTCGGACGGCTTGAGCACCACCGAGTTACCGGTGGCCAGGGCTGGGCCCAGCTTCCAGCAGGCCATCATCAGCGGGAAGTTCCAGGGGACGATGGCGCCTACCACCCCTACCGGCTCGCGGGTAACCAGGCCAAGCTGATCGTGGGGTGTGGGGGCAACCTCGTCGTACACCTTGTCGATGGCTTCGGCTGTCCAGTGGATGGCATTGGCTGCACCGGGGATATCGATGGTGGAGGAGTCGCCGATCGGCTTGCCCATGTCCAGGGTTTCAAGCAGTGCCAGTTCTTCGACGTTCTTGCGCAGCAGGTCGGCAAAGCGGATCAGCTTGGCTTTGCGCTTGGCCGGGGCCAGCTGCGACCAGACACCGGCATTGAAGGTGGCGCGGGCATTTTCAACGGCGCGGTTGGCATCGGCCAGGTCGCAACTGGCAACCTTGGCCAGGAAGCGTCCGTCAACCGGGCTCAGGCATTCGAAGGTGTCACCGGATGCGGCATCGGTGTATTCGCCGTTGATGAAGGCGCGGCCTTCGATCTTCAGTTGCTGGGCACGCTGTTCCCAATCTGCACGAGTCAGGGTGGACATACGAAACTCCTCCTCTTGTTTAAATGCAATGCCGCTCTGAGGGCTCACGGGCATTGTCGGAATAGGGCCGGGCGACACGCGCACACTGGCATGCGATACCCTAAACCAGCCCCTTCAAACTATCAATATATTTGACACCCAGGGCCCAAAAGCCTACTCATGTTAATTTTATTGAACAACCCCAGGAGCCGACTCATGAGCATCGACCGTATCATCGACTTCGCCCAGGCCATAACCGAGGCAGAGCGCTACCGACCTGCCGCAGAAAAGATCATCAAAGGCGCGCCTGACCAGGCGGTATACAACCATTACTCCAGCCCTTGCGGGCAGTTTGCTGCCGGCGTCTGGGAAGGCGAGGTGGGGCAATGGGTGGTGAATTACACCGAGCATGAGTATTGCGAGATCGTGCAGGGTGTTTCGGTGCTGCGCGATCAGGAAGGCGGGGCCAAGACCCTGCGCGCCGGTGACCGTTTCGTCATTCCGGCCGGGTTCAAGGGCACATGGGAAGTACTTGAGCCGTGCCGTAAGATTTACGCACTGTTCGAGCAGAAGTAACCTGTGGCTTCAATGCCTGACAGGCATAAAAAAACCCGCGTCCTTTCGGATGCGGGTTTTTTTCAGGTCGCCGATCAATTACTTGATCTTGGCTTCCTTGTACACCACGTGCTTGCGAACAACGGGATCGTATTTCTTGATCTCGATTTTGTCCGGGGTGGTGCGCTTGTTCTTGTCGGTGGTGTAGAAGTGGCCAGTGCCAGCACTCGAAACCAGACGGATCAATTCACGCATGACGTTCTCCTTAGAACTTTTCGCCGCGAGCACGCAGCTCGGACAGCACTACTTCGATACCACGCTTGTCGATGACACGCATGCCCTTGGCAGATACGCGCAGACGCACGAAACGCTTCTCGGACTCAACCCAGAAACGGTGGTGTTGCAGGTTCGGCAGGAAACGACGACGGGTTTTGTTGTTTGCGTGGGAAATGTTGTTCCCGGTTACTGGACCCTTACCAGTAACTTGACAGACTCTCGACATGACTCAGCCCTCTAAAACCACATGCCCAACCCGGCATGGGTTGGCCGCTTAATCTCTCAGTCTTTGGCGCCAGGGCGCCGTGATTCTGGAGGTCTTATCGACCGGATTCGCTGATGCGACAGGCCGAGCCCCTAGAAAAGAGCGCTGCTTTATACCAGAAAGACTCGCTTGCAACAACATCTGATGCACGCCGGCAACAGGCTGAATGCCGCGGGCCAGCATACCGGCAGGCCTGGCTGGCGGTTGACCGCTCGTCGCCAGTTGCACAAAAAAGGGTGTGGTCATTTCCAGGCAGGGGCACTAGGGTAGGCCTTTTCCAGACTGCACTGGCAGATGGGCCACTGACAGCCAAGGAGCCACCATGCGTGCCACCGCCTATTCGTTATTGTTTACCTGCCTGTGCGCCGCAGGCCTCGCCCAGGCCGCGCCGCTCAGCGTTTGCACCGAGGCCAGCCCCGAAGGCTTCGACGTGGTGCAGTACAACTCGCTCACCACCACCAATGCTACCGCCGACGTGCTGATGAACCGCCTGGTAGATTTCGATGCCGCCCAAGGCAAGGTGGTGCCGAGCCTTGCGGCCAGCTGGAAAGTATCTGCCGATGGCCTGGTGTACGACTTTACCTTGCGCGATGGCGTGAAGTTTCACAGCACGCCCTACTTCAAGCCTACCCGCGAGCTGAATGCCGATGACGTGTTGTTCAGCTTCCAGCGCATGCTCTACCCGGCCCACGCGTGGAACAAAACGGCACCTGGCGGCTATCCGCACGCCCAATCACTGCAGCTGGGCAGCCTGATCAAGGCGATCGATGCCCCTGCGCCGAACACCGTGCGCTTCACCCTCAGCCACCCGGACGCCACGTTCCTGGCCACCTTGAGCATGGGCTTCGCCTCGGTCTACTCCGCCGAGTACGCCGACAAGCTGATGAAGGCCGGTACGCCAGACAAGCTCAACAGCCAGCCGATCGGTACCGGGCCATTCGTGTTCCAGCGCTTCCAGAAGGATGCGGTGGTGCGCTACCGCGCCAACCCGGACTACTTCGCCGGCAAGCCAGCGGTGGACCCGTTGATCTTCGCCATCACCACAGACGCCAATGTGCGGTTGCAGAAGCTCAAGCGTGGCGAATGCCAGGTTGCCCTTTCGCCCAAGCCGCTGGACATTGCCGAGGCGGGCAGCAACGCTGACCTGAAGGTGGCCAGCACCCCGGCATTCATGACGGCCTTCGTCGCCATCAACAGCCAGCACCCGCCGCTGGACAAGTCAGAGGTGCGGCAGGCCATCAACCTGGCGTTCGACAAGCAGGCCTACCTCAAGGCAGTGTTCGAGGATTCGGCGGTGGCCGCCAACGGGCCCTACCCACCCAACACCTGGAGCTACGCCAAGGACCTGCCGGGTTACCCGCTGGATTTGAACAAGGCCAAGGCCCTGCTGGCCAAAGCGGGTATGGCCGATGGCTTCAGCACCACGATCTGGACCCGCCCGTCGGGCAGCTTGCTGAACCCTAACCCCAGCCTGGGTGCACAAATGCTGCAGGCGGACCTGGCCAAGATCGGCATCAAGGCTGAGATCCGTGTGATCGAGTGGGGTGAGCTGATCCGCCGCGCCAAGGCTGGCGAACATGACCTGCTGTTCATGGGCTGGGCAGGTGACAACGGCGACCCGGATAACTTCCTGACCCCGCAGTTTTCCTGTGCAGCGGTGCAGTCGGGTACCAACTTCGCGCGTTTCTGCGACAACCGCCTGGACCAGCTGATCAGCGCTGGCCGCACTACCAATGACCAGAGCGTGCGCAGCAGGCTGTACCAGCAGGCACAAACGCTGATTCAGCAGCAGGCGCTGTGGGTACCCCTGGCGCACCCTACCGCGGCTGCGTTGTTGCGCAAGGACGTGGAGGGGTACCAGGTGAGCCCGTTCGGGCGGCTGGACTTCAGCAAGGTTTCGGTGGGCAAGTAATCAGGTTGGGCCTGCGAGGTGTTCGCCGTGGCGGATGCAGCGCTTGTGAGATCGAGCGCCGCCCGCGCGGCGCATCGCGAGCTGCGCTCG